>CAYUBP010000057.1:0-7762 GCA_964443115.1 uncultured Dehalococcoidales bacterium
TATAGAGGGGGCTGGCGCCCCCTCTGAGACAAGTCTCACTCCAAGCATTCTCCAACGTGACCCGGACGACCCCCGTGCTAAATCATCCGAAATACTGCGGGCAAATGAACTTTTCGTGCTGAACTGGCGTTTTATATATAGAGGACTATAGTTCACATCCTTTGGAAGCTGAAATGCGGAGAACAAAGTGGCTGGCTTTCCTCGCTGCGGTTTTCCTGGTGCTATCACTGGCATTGCCCGGCTGTGAGCCCGATGAGACGCCTGCACCCACCAATAACATCAGCCCTACGGAGGAGTTCGCCATCTACTTGCTTACAGAAGAGTCCCAGATGCAGGTTTTGCTGGGGCAGGAAGATGAAACCGACCTGGAACAGCTCGACTTGCAAGAGGAACCGTTGATTTCCATCGAAGACATCGATTACTATGACTTCAGCACTCATTATATCTATCTCAACGAGGACTTCGAGAGCCTTCTAGAACGTCATGATTTGCAGGAGTACTTAAAAATAAACAGGGCAACGTTTGTCGTTGTGGCAGCTGACCTCAGGCGCTACCTGGGCCTTTTTCAACCACCCTCGTTTTCATCAATACTTCTATACGATTGCCCGAGGCTTGAGCTGGACGGCGATTACGGGTCGTCTAGACTGCCACCTAACGTCCTTTGGATAGCTCCGGCGTTGTCAGTGATTCTAAGCTCGTCATACCCTGGACCGCTCGACGTCCGCGACGACTGGAGGATTAAGCAGGTGCTGGAGCAGGCCGATAAGCTGCGTTGAGCTTGATGTTGGGGAGACGAACAGCTTAAGCTAAAGGGTGTCTAAAAGGAGCTTGCGCTCCTCTCCTCTACAATCCGCAAAACAGGGAGTGAAATTCATTTCAGAGGGGGCGCCAGCCCCCTCTATAAAAACTATCCCCTTCCCCTTGGCAAGGGGAAGGGGACTAAGGGGATAGGGTTCGTCAGATAACTACTTGGCTTCGGCCGCCTTCTTTGCCTGGCGCTCGGCGATTATCTTCTGGGTAACGTTGGCGGGCACCGGCTCGTAGTGGCTGAACTCCGTTTTGAATATACCCCTGCCCTGGGTTATTGACCGCAGGTCTATGGCGTAGCGCAGCACCTCAGCCAGCGGCACCTGCACATCAATAACATTCACACCGCCCTCGGGGTTCATCCCCTGCACCCTGCCCCGCTTGGTATTAAGGTCGCTGATAATATCGCCGGTGAAGTCCTGGGGTACAGTTATTTTCATGTTCATTATCGGCTCCAGCAGGATGGGCTGCCCCTCTGACAGCCCCTTCTTCAGCGCCTGCGCCGCGGCAATCTTGAAGCAGATTTCCGAGGAGTCAACCGGGTGATAGCTGCCATCGTAGACTATCGCTCTTACGTCAACTACCGGATAGCCCGCCAGCACCCCCTCCTGTATGCCCTCATTAATCCCCTTTTCCACCGCCGGGATATAGTTCTTGGGTATGCGCCCGCCCACCACCTTGTCCACGAACTCGTGACCGCTGCCCCGGGGCAGCGGCTCAAACTCCATGAGCACATGCCCATACTGGCCATGTCCGCCGGTCTGTTTCTTGTGCTTATACTCCGCCTTGGCGGACAATGTAATCGTCTCTTTATAGGGGACGTCCGGCGTCTTCAGCTCAACACCGACGCCGAACTTACGCAGCATCTTCTCCGCCGTTGCCTCAAGGTGAGCCTCCCCCAGCCCGGAGAGGATGGTCTCATTGGTATCAGGGTCACGGCGCATAGTCAGGGTGGGGTCTTCCTCGGTCAGCCGGGGTAGTGCCGAGCCCAGCTTGTCCAGGTCGGTCTTGGTCTTGGGGAAGACCGCCTGGCTGAAGACCGGCACGGGGAATACGACCGGGGCTATCTTCACCGGACTCTCCCGTGTGCCCAGGGTATCACCGGTACCGGTCGCCCCCAGCTTAGCCACCGCACCGATGTCCCCCGCCCTGAGCTGGGACACCGGCTCCTGGCTCTTGCCTTTCATGACAAATAGCTGGCCAATGCGCTCCGCCGCACCCCGCGTTACGTTCCACACCTGGGAGTTTGAGTCAAGATGACCATTGTAGACACGGAAATAGGTGAGCTTGCCGACATACGGGTCGGCGGTGGTCTTAAAGACGAGAGCCGCCAGTGGAGCGTCCTCGGCAGGCTTAACCCTCGCCCCGGAGCCGTCCACCGTAACCACCTCCCGCTCGCCAGGTGACGGCAGATAACCAGCTACCGCCTCCAGCAGCCGGTCAGCGCCGATATTCTGCAGGGCTGAGCCGACAAGGACCGGCACCACCTTGACGCTCACCACCGCCTCCCGCAAGCCCCGCCTGAGCTCTTCCAGCGTAAGCTCCTCACCACCAAGGTACTTCTCAATCAGGGAATCATCCGCCTCAGCCGCCGCCTCTACCAGCTTCTCCCGGAAGGAACTCGCCTCGCCCGAGATAGCCGCCGGTATCTCCGCCGCCTCTCCCGGGGAACCGAGATAGCTTTTCATCAGCAGCAGGTCAACAATTCCCTTAAAATCAGCCTGGGCGCCTACCGGCATCTGGACTGGCACACACTTTTTGCCGAAATGAGACTGAATCTGCCCCAGCGTCCGCTTGAAATCTGCGTTCTCCCGGTCCATCTTGTTAACATAGATAAAGCGGGGGAGGCTGGCTTCCTCGCAGTACGCCCATGCCCGCTCCGTGCCAACCTCAACACCGGATGCCGCGCAGACAACGATAACCGCCCCTTCACATACCCTCGTCCCCGCCTTGACCTCACCGGCGAACTCGGGATAGCCGGGGGTATCAACCACGTTAACCTTGGTGCCATCGTGATAGCAGGGGAGAATTGCCAGGTTAATGCTCATCCGGCGCTTTACCTCATCAGGGTCATAGTCCGAGACGGTAGTACCCTCATCAACCCTGCCCAACCGGCTGGTCGCCTTGGTGGTGAACAGGACTGCCTCAGCAAGCGAGGTCTTCCCGCAGCCGCTGTGGCCCAGCAGGACGATGTTACGAATGTTCCCCAGTCCATATTCCGGCATCTAATCACCTACCTTATTTATTCACAACAGCTATTATACCAGACTGGCAGCTACCTGTTAACCTCACTGCTTAACCGCTTCCCCCCTTTTCAAGAAAAGAGGGCTTGCCTTAAAAGCCACTGCGAGGAGCAAAGCGACGAAGCAATCTCAGCACAGAGGGATTGCTTCGCTCCGCCCGCAATGACAACCACAATCAAACAAAACCCCTGGTTGAAGCCCGTTGCCGATAACTGATACGGATGATATAATGAGCCAGATAGAAGGGGAACAAGATGAAGTTAAGCCGTGAAGAGGTGCTGCACATTGCCCGGCTTGCCCGCCTGGGGGTCACTGATGCCGAGGTAGACAGGTTCAGAGAGCAGCTATCCAATATCCTGGAGAACTTTGAGATACTCCAGCAGGTGGATACCACCAGCGTACCCCCGACCAGCCAGTCCATACCCCTCAGCAACGTGATGAGGGGCGATGAGGTAGCCCCCTCCCTGCCACCGGGTGACGTTCTGGCTAACGCACCTCAGAAAGAGGGGGAGTTCTTCAGGGTAAGACACGTGCTTGAGTAGCGACAGGGCGTTAAATAAGGGCACAAGCCCCAGTGATATATAAGCCCTAGAGAGGCAAAGAGAGGCTTCGCCTCTCTTATCTAAATCTTTCCCTCCCCTTGTTCAAGGGTATAGATTAAACAGGGTGTTTAAGAGGGGTTTCACCCCTTTTTTAGAAATATTTCCCCCTTCCCCTTGTTAAGGAGGTTGCCTTAAAAGTCATTCTGAGGAGCGAAGCGACGAAGAATCCGGGGTGGTGAGGCTTTTCGCCCTGCTCGGGATGATAATAAAAAGGCACTTTTAGGGCAAAACCCTTGTTAAGGAGAAGGGGGGCTGAGGGGATAGGGTTGATAATTAATCTAACAATCCACGAGGCACACCGGCTGCTTGCCCGCCGGGAGCTATCCTCGGTGGAGCTGACCAGAGCCGTGCTGGAGCGTATCTCGCAGGTAGAGCCAAGGGTTCACGCCTTCGTTACCGTAACCGGCGAGCTGGCGCTGGAGCAGGCGGAGAGGGCTGACCGCCTTATTGCCGCCGGTAGTGCCAGCCCCCTCACCGGCATACCGGCGCTAATCAAGGACAACATGTGCACGCGGGGCATACCGACAACCTGCTCGTCAAAGATGCTGGCAAATTTTGTGCCCCCGTATGACGCCGCGGTGGTAGAAAAGCTAAATAGCTGCGGGGCAATAATTATCGGCAAAGCCAACATGGACGAGTTCGCCATGGGCTCATCCACCGAGCATTCTGCCTTCTTCACCACCCGCAACCCCTGGGACCTCGCCCGCGTCCCCGGGGGGTCAAGCGGCGGGTCTGCCGTCGCCGTAGCCAGCGCTGAGACCATCTACGCCCTGGGCTCGGATACCGGCGGCAGCATCCGCCAGCCCGCCGGCTTTTGCAGCGTCACCGGCCTGAAACCCACCTACGGCAGGGTAAGCCGGTACGGGCTGGTCGCCTTTGCCAGCTCCCTTGACCAGATTGGCCCGCTGACCAGGGACGTCACCGATTGCGCCCTGGTCTTGAACGCCATCGCCGGTCACGACCCGCGGGACTCCACCTCCCTTCCCTACCCCGTACCCGATTATACGCAGTGCCTTACCCCCGACCTCAGGGGGCTGAATATCGGCATCCCCAGAGAATATTTTGTCAGGGGTATGCAACCGGAGGTGGAGGCGGCAATAAAAGCAGCGATAAACCACCTGGAAGAGCTTGGCGCCAGAGTAGATTTTGATGTAACGCTACCCCACACCCCTTATGCCCTGGCAGCATATTATATCATTGCCCCCTCGGAGGCGATGGCAAATCTGGCCCGCTATGATGGGGTGAAGTACGGCCTCTCCTATAAGGACACGGACAACATGTGGGAGGCTTTGGAGAAGACGAGGCAATTCGGCTTCGGCGATGAGGTGAAGCGGCGGATTATGCTCGGCACATACGCCCTCTCCGCCGGCTACTACGACGCCTACTATCTTAAAGCCCAGAAGGTGCGCACCCTGATACGGCAGGAGTTTGACCGGGCGTTTACCAAATACGACGCACTGGTAACCCCGACCTCACCCACCGTCCCGTTCAAAATCGGCGAGAAGCTTGACGACCCGCTCCAGATGTACCTGTCTGACGTCTTCACCATACCGGTGAACATTGCCGGGCTGCCGGCAATCGTCATCCCCGCCGGCTTCGCCGAGGGACTGCCCATAGGCATGCAGGTTATCGGCAAGCCACTTGGCGAAGAGACCATCCTCAAGGTCGCCTACGCCTACGAGCAGGCAACAGAGTGGCACAAGAGAAGACCGGCGCTTTAGAAACGCAGAGGTGCCTGCAATTCACGGTTACCAAAAGAGGGGCTGGCGCCCCTCTTTATAATTTACTGGATTAGAGAACCTCCGCCCTGCAATTATTACAGTGTCATAATCGCAGGGCAGCTATATCTAAAGTCCACACGCACTAGCGAAAAGACGCTATATATCAGTTAGCTAATGCTAACCCATCATTTCTTCTTCTTCTTCGCCACCACCCGTTGGTGTCGGCGTTGGCTGCGGCTTCACTGTCAGGATACTGACCAGCCCACCCACAGAAAGTGTGTAGGTGCCCGCAACATCCTTGACCAGCGTGAATGTTGCCGTACCAGTGGCTCCAGCAGCCAGGGTAACGTCCTTCGCCTGCTCTTGCACACCATTGACCAGCAGCTTGGCGTTATATGTAACCTCGCTGCCCCCGAAGTTCCTCAACTCAACGATGACGGTAGCCGGTTCCCCAACCAGCACCTGCAGCTCCGGGTCGGTCTGCACGGATATTACCTCAATTTCCCCGCCGGTCGGTGTCGCCGTCGGTGTCGGCGACGAAGCCGGGGTCGGGGTAGGTGACGTTTCCGGACCGCAGGCAGACGCCACCAGCGCCAGAACCAGAATGACAGCAGTTACCAGTACGATTAGACCCTTCTTATTCACTAACCACTCCTTTACAGTGTTTGTCCAGCTTAGATATCCCGGATTCTAACTCATATAGCGCCCCCTTATTCAAGGCAAGCATATCAACAAATTATTAAGAACCCGTTAAAGATAGTCCTAGAAACCCTCGGCACCCGGCATCACACCATCAAGCACCGGACCTTAATAGCGGGCAAATCCCGGGGTTTATTATATCACATACGATAGACAAAGACACAACAAGCTTTCTTTTACTAAAATCATAACTGTCATTGCGAGCTTAAGCTGTGCAAACTCCGCAAGGGCAGACTGCTTTGTCGCTGCACTCCTCTCAACAACAGCTTCCGCCAACCGGAAGAAACAGAGCCCTGCGGTAAAGCCGTTAAGCGCCTAGACCGACCACCTCTCAGCCCGCTCACCCGCCCAGAGCAGCTTGTACCTTGCCCCCTGGTACGCCTTGACCATGAGTACAATCCACAGGACAAAGGCGATGGCGCCTATCACCCAGTTGATTACAGAGAATACAAAGCCCAGGACCGGTATCTGTCACCTTGGGCTCAACGGGTGGCTTTTCCGGCGTTGTCTGTTCTGCCATGTTGGCACCTCCTCTTTTCCTTGCACAAAAGAATATCCCACCATTTGACCAATGTCAATAGATTATTTGCCTCGGAAAATCCCATCCCCCTCAGTCCCCCTTCCCTTTATGAAATGGAAGGGGGACGATATTTTTTAAGAGGGCTGCGCCCTCTTTAACACCCCGCTTCAGTGAGTGCGAGAGCAATGCAAACGCAGACCTTGTCTGAAGCTGTTATGTCTGGTATTATTTCAAATAACTAAAACGCTTTTATCGGCATCAGAATGGGTGTCAAAGAGGGGCAAAGCCCCTCTTATAATAAAAATCTCCCCTTCCCCTTATCAAGGGGAAGGGGACTAAGGGGATAGGGTCACACTATACTAAAGGAGCAACTGATGGTTGAGATTAAGTGCCTGGTCTGCGGCAAAGCTATTCACATACCGGGGTTTATTGACGCCAGCAACTACGATGGTCAGGTAGCCTGCCCGGAGTGCGGCTCACTGCTGGAGGTGAGGCTGGTGGGCAATAAGGTGCGGAAATACAGGGTGGTGGAAAGGGCTTCCGAGAAGGGGACGGTAAACACGGCGGCGCCTGCCGGCAGTTCCCCACCAGCCAGGAGCAGGCTCAGCCAGCCGGCGGCGGCGGCACGGCTGGATGTGGAGGAGGTTGCCAGGTACAATCCCCTCAGGGACTTCCTGGCAACATACAGAGCCTCGCAGTTGCACCTAGCTTTTGAGCAGATTGAGAACATGGTCGGCTCCAGGCTGGAGACAGGGGCTTACACCTTCAGGTCGTGGTGGGACAACGACCGGAGCCACCCCCAGGCTCTAGCCTGGCTGGAAGCTGGCTGGGAAGTGGATGATGTCATCTTTGAGCAGCAGGAGGTCGTCCTCCGGAGGCTGGCGCAGCCTTAAAGTCCGCTGCTATTCCGGGCAGACCTATGCCGAAAGACCAACGTCTTTTGCGTGGGAAGGTACTGAATACCGGGTGGCGGAGATAGAAAAAGCCTGGCTTGAGCCGGGGGAGAGGCATTTCCAGGTCAGGACCGAGGATAACAAACTTTTCCGACTCTGCTATAATATGACGAAAGACCGGTGGTCTCTAAGCAGGCTGGGGCGGGGTATTTAAGAGGGAATGCCCCTTTCGTAAGAGACTTCACCTCAGTACAGCAAGGCAGAGTTGAAGAGAGGC
>CAYUBP010000058.1:0-7724 GCA_964443115.1 uncultured Dehalococcoidales bacterium
AAAGCGAGCGCCGGCTGAGCTACCGGGAGTTTATGGCGCTGCCTAGGGTAAAGGTGCTTTCCGATGTCCACTGCGTCACCGGCTGGTCAAAGCTGGACAACCTCTGGGAAGGAGTAAGCACCGGCGAGATAAAGAACCTTACCGGAATCCTGCCGGAGGCGAGGTTTGTTATTGTTCACGGGGCGGGCGGTTTCACCACCAACCTGGCGCTGGACGATTTCTTCCAGGCTGATGCCCTGTTCGCTACCAGCCATGACGGCAAGGCGCTGACGCCGGAGCACGGCTATCCGGTAAGGCTGGTTGTCCCCAGGCTCTACTTCTGGAAGAGCGCCAAGTGGGTGGCGGGGATAGAGTTTGTTGACAGGGACAGGCCCGGCTTCTGGGAGTCCGCCGGCTACCACAACCACGGCGACCCCTGGAAGGAAGAGAGGTACGGGTGAACCCTCATATATTGGGTGTTTAAGAGGGGTTTCACCCCTCTTCCTGAAATCATTTCCCGGTTCTGCTCATTCTTGGTTGTTAGGACGTGTCATTGCGAGGAGCGTAGCGACGAAGCAATCTGATACAAAGAGATTGCTTCGCTCCGCTCGCAATGACAACTAAGATTGCGTAAAAGGCATTTTCTCCTTCCCTTTACAAGGGGAAGGGGACTAAGGGGATAGTGTCAGATGAATATCATGGACAAGCCCGAGCTATATAACGACCCGCAGGGCATGCTAGCCTGCATTCACGAGATGCCCGAGCTATGCGAGCGGGCGTGGCAGATGGCTATGGAGTTCAGCCTGTCCCGGGACTACGCCGATGTAAATAAGGTGGTTGTCCTGGGCATGGGCGGCTCTGCTATCGGGGGGGACTTGGTCAGCAGCCTGGCGGCAGCCGAGTCTAAATTGCCGGTTCTTGTCCACCGCGGCTGTGACCTGCCCGCATTTGTTGATAGTAGCACGCTGGTCATTGCCTCCAGCTACTCCGGTATGACCGAGGAGACCCTCACCGCCTTTGAGCAAGCACTGAACACCGGCGCCAGGAAGCTGGTAATTACCACCGGCGGCAGGCTTAAGAGCCTGGCTTTAGAAAAGGGTGCCCCGGTCTTTGCCTTTGACTACAAGGCTCAGCCGCGCGCCGCTCTCCCCTTCAGCTTTCTACCAATTCTGGGCTTTATGGAACGGCTGGGGTTCATCAGTGATAAGTCAGAAGAAGTAGCCGGGACAGTCCAAGTATTGAGAGAGATGTCAGCCAGGATAGACGAAGGCGTACCCCTCTCCCGCAACCCCGCCAAGCAGCTGGCGGAGAGGCTTCATGCTCACCTGCCGGTAATATACGGCGGGGGCATACTGGCTGAGGTAGCCCGCCGCTGGAAAACGCAGCTCAACGAGAACAGCAAGGCATGGGCATTCTACGAGGTCTTCCCCGAGCTGAACCACAATGCCGTGGTCGGCTACCAGTTCCCCAAAGACCTGGCAGGGAAGATAGCAGTCGTGCTGCTGCGGTCACCGGCGCTGTCCGCGCGAGTCAGTCTCCGTTACGACGTGACCTGCCGGCTGCTTGACCAGGCAAAGGTCGCCTATCAGGTGGTGGACGGCGAGGGCGCGGGCAACCTGAGCCAGATGATGAGCCTGGTGCTCTTTGGCGACTACGTGAGCTTCTACCTTGCCATGCTATATAAGACAGACCCCTCGCCGGTGGAGGCTATAGCCTACCTGAAAGAGCAGCTGGCGGAGGGGTAATAACAGGCAAACAATAATGCCCACCGGTCTGGCTGTGCCAGGGACCGATGGGCATTATATATTACTGCGGACTCTTTATCTCTTGGTGTACTGTGGCGCCTTGCGTGCCCGCCGGAGACCGGGTTTCTTTCTTTCCTTGACCCTGGGGTCTCTGGTCAGCAGCCCGTACTGGCGTAGCGCCGGCCTGTAGCTCTCGTCGGCGGCTACCAGGGCGCGGGCGATGCCGTGGGAGATAGCCCCCGCCTGCCCGGTAAACCCCCCACCGGCAACCTTAACCATGGCACTGTATTTGCTCATGGTATCGGTGACCAAAAGCGGCTTTAAGACTGCCTGACGCTGCCCGTGGTGGGGGAACACGTCCTCTATTGGTTTGCCGTTGATGATAACTGCCCCCTCGCCGGGTAACAGCCTCACCTGAGCCGTTGCCGTCTTGCGTCTGCCGGTACCATGAAAGTAGGTCTGCTTTTCCATAGTTGAACCCTATCCCCTTAATCCCTTTCCCCTTGACAAGGGGAAAGGAAAAGTTTTTTCTTAAGAGGGGGCTTAGCCCCTCTTCAACTCTCCGTCTCTGCGGGGGAAGGTAGCTCCGCAGGCGGGGCTTCACATCTCTTACGCCCCATCCTGACGGGCTTGCTTTCCTCAGTACCAGTCTTTATCTGGGCAGCGTGGGGGTGGGCATCGCCGGCATAGACCCGGAGCTTCTTCATCATCTTCGCCCCGAGTTTGGTGTGTGGCAGCATACCCTTTACCGCATGCTCAATCACCAGGGCCGGCTTGGCCGGCATCAGCTTCTCCAGGCTTATGCTCTTGAAGCCGCCGGGGTAGCCGGAGTGCCGGTAATAGAGCTTCTGCTGTGGCTTGTTTCCAGTAACCCGGACCTTTTCCGCATTAATGACGACGACGTAGTCGCCAGTATCCAGGTTCCGGGTGAATATTGGCTTATGCTTGCCCATCAGCAGTGTAGCCACCCGGGTGGCAAGTCTGCCCAGCGTCTGGCCTGAGGCATCAATTACATGCCATTCATGTTTAATATCAGATGCCTTGGTGTTGTAGGTCTTAGTCATTTCTCTCTCCGAAAGGCTGCGGGTAGTTGACCCGCATCAGGCAGAGACCGCGGGCGGGAGCCGTTGGTCCCGCCAGTCCCGGGGTCTTTGCCTCAGCAATTTTACAAAACTCATCAACTTTCATCCAGCCCAGCCCCACCCTGATTAGAGCGCCCACGGTATTCCGCACCTGGTGGGGCAGGAAGGAGTTAGCCATCATGCTGAAGATGACCATGTCGTCATCTTCTGCCGCCTCCGCCCGGTACACCGTCCGCACGGTACTTTTTAGCCTGCTGCCGTCACCGGTGGTGAACGAGGCGAAATCATGCTCGCCGATAAGGGTGCGGCACGCCCGGTTGATAGCCCCGATATTAAGGCTGCCGGTAACAAGATAGCTGAAGGCTTGCCTTAGCGGCGACCGGCTTAAGCCATTCAGTATATAGTAATTATACTCCCGGCTGATGGCGTCGCGCCTGACATCAAACGAGTCATCCACCCGGTATGCCGCCCTGACGGCAATATCCCGCGGGAGATAGTGGTTCAAGCCGCTTACAAACGCCGGCGGCGGCAGTTGTGAGCTTGTCCGGAAGCTCGCTACCTGCCCCCTGGCATGGACGCCAGCGTCAGTCCGGCTGGCGCCCATCACCCGGCTCCTCTCACCGGTCAGCTTCTCCAGAGCCTTCTCCGTCTCCTCCTGGATAGTCGGCTGGTCAGCCTGGAGCTGGAAGCCGCAGTAGTTAGTGCCATCATATTCCATGAGCAGTACAACCTTAACCGTCATTGCCGCGCGCTGTTATTTTACAAGCTCAATCTGCACCATTGGCGCCCCGTCGCCCGCCCTGGGGCCCAGCCGGGTGATGCGAGTATACCCGCCGTGGCGCTCGGCGTACCTCGGGGCAAGCTCGGTAAATACCTTATCCACCACCTTCTCGTCAAAGATAAACGCCAGTGCCTGACGACGGGAATGCAGCCCTGCCTTCTTGCCCAGGGTAATCATCTGCTCCGCCAGGCGGCGTGATTCCTTAGCCTTGGCTTCGGTGGTGATAATCTTCTCGTGATTCAAGAGGTCAGTCACCAGGTTACGCAGTAGCGCCCAGCGGTGACTGGAAGACATGCTCAACTTTCTGCCAGCTACTTGATGCCGCATGTTGACTCCTATATTTCCTCATCAGGGGCAAGCGACAGCCCCAGCGTCTTTAGGTGCTCCTCTATCTCCTGCATGGACTTCTGCCCGAAGTTCCGCAGCGAAAGCAGTTCCTTCTCTCCCTTGTTTACCAGTTCCCCCACGGTGGCAATGCCGGCGCGCCGCAGGCAGTTCATCGTCCGCACCGAGAGGTCAAGCTGCTCCACGGGCATATTGTACCTATCATCGGGAACCGTGGGGCGAACCTGCGCCCGTTCCTGCTCTACATGGGAAAGCCGGACGTAATCCACGAATGGCGATAGCTGTTCAATCATGGTTCTGGCTGCCTGGCTGAGCGCGTCAGTCGGCGATATGGTGCCATCGGTCCATACCTCAAGGTTGAGCCGCTCGTGGCTGGACTCCCGCCCAAAGTGCATCGGCTCGGTGGTGAAGTTGACCTTGCGTACCGGGGTGAAGACAGCATCTATCGGAATCACTCCTATTGGCAGGTTGTCAGCAGGCTCGGCTACTTTGTAGCCCACGCCCAGTTCCACCTCAAACTCCACATAGAGCCGGGCTTCGGGCGAGTCCAGTGTGGCCAGATACAGCTCAGGGTTAGCAATCTCAAAGTCAGTTGACGGCGTAATGTCAGCCGCATAAATCTGCTTTTCACCGCTAATATCAAGGGTAAGCTTGCCCGGCTGTCCGGAGAGCGCCCGGAGGCGGAGGGCTTTAACATTAAGTATAAACTCTGTGATATCCTCCTTCATATAGGGAGGAGCGGTGAATTCATGCTGGATTCCCTCAATGCTAATCCGGGTCACCGCCGCCCCGGGAAGGTAGCCAAGCAGAACCCGCCGCAGGGCGTTGCCCAGCGTGACACCAAAACCCTTCTCCATCGGCTCCGCCACAAACTGTGCGAAATTGCCCTCAGTTTTTATGCATTCTATCTTGGGTACTTCTAGGTGGAACAATGTGCCACCACCTCCTAAAGTTTACCGCGAGTAGTATTCCACTATGGTCTTTCCGCTGAATTTAGCCTTAACGTCATCAGCAGTAGGCAGGGATACCACTCTCCCCACCAGGGTCTTCCTGTCCAGGCTCAGCCAGCCGGGAATAGACTTGGACTCAATGGTCTCCGCCAGTTGCTTGTAGTATTCGGTCCTGGCGCTTGTCTCGTGCCAGCTGATAGTATCGCCCTCGCCCACCAGGCAGGAGGGGATATCAGTCTTGCGCCCGTTGAGCATAATATGCCCATGCTGGACCAACTGACGGGCTTGAGCACGCGAGTCGGCAAAGCCCAGGCGGTACACCACGTTGTCCAGGCGTTTCTCCAGCAGCACCACCAGGTTTTCGCCGGTGATGCCGGAGAGCCTCTCCGCCTCGGCGAAGAACTTACGGAACTGTCGCTCCATAAGCCCGTAGGTGTAGCGGGCTTTCTGTTTTTCCCTGAGCTGAAGACCGCGGTCAGAGAAACGGCGGCGCCGTGCACTCCTCTGCCCCGGAGGTCCCGGTCTCTTTTCCAGGGTGCACTTGGGGCCGAGGCACTTGTCGCCCTTCAGCATTAGCTTTTCACCGTGCCGCCGGCACAGCCGGCAGACCGAACCAGTATACCTTCCCATCTTCTTTTTCCTCTATACCCGCCTTCTTTTCGGGGGGCGGCAGCCGTTGTGGGGTATGGGGGTCACATCCTTGATGCTGGTGATGTACAGCCCGGCGCTCTGCAGAGAGCGAATCGCCGCTTCGCGCCCGCTACCCGGCCCCTTGACATATACCTCCACCTGGCGCAGCCCGTGCTCCATTGCCCTACGGGCAGCGTCGCGTGCCGCCATCTGAGCCGCATAGGGAGTACCCTTGCGCGACCCCTTAAAACCGGCAGTCCCCGAGCTTCCCCAGGCGATGACATTCCCCTGCGGGTCAGTCAGGGTAATAATAGTATTATTAAAGCTTGACTGAACGTAAGCCCTCCCCGATGGAATCGGCTTGCGCTCCCGCTTTTTCCCCTTGGCTCTCTTTTCCTGTGGCATCTTACCCCCTCGTTACTTCTTAGCCATGCCGCGCCGCTGGCCTCTACCAGCAACCGTCTTGCGGGGCCCGCGCTTGGTACGGGCATTGGTGCGGGTCCGCTGCCCTCTAACCGGCAGGTTATGGCGGTGCCGGCTGCCCCGGTAGCTGCCTATCTCAATAAGGCGCTTGATGTCAAGGTTGACCTCTTTTCTCAGTTCACCTTCAACCCTGTACTCCCGGCTGACGAGTTCCCGCAGGCGATTTACCTCGTCCTCGGTAAGGTCACTGACCTTGGTGCCGGGATTAACACCTGCCTGAGCCAGAATCTTCAGGCTCAGGGTGGGCCCTATACCATAGATATACTGAAGTGACACCCAGGCTTGCTTATTTCTCGGGATATCCACCCCGGCAATACGTGCCATCTACTGCCTCCTTAACCTTGCCGCTGCTTGTGCTTCGGGTTGGAGCAGATGACCATGACCACTCCTCGCCGTCTTATCACCCGGCACTTATCACATCTACGCTTGACTGAAGCTTTTACCTTCATGACAAATCCTCATTTTAACCGATATGTAATCCTGCCCCGGTTCAGGTCGTAGGGCGAAAGCTCAATCAGCACCTTGTCGCCGGGCAGGATTTTAATATAGTGCATCCTTATCTTCCCCGATATGTGCGCCAGCACCTTGTGCCCGCTTGCCAGCTCAACGCGGAACATACCGTTGGGCAGAGGCTCAACTACTGTCCCCTCAACCTCAATCGCCTCTTTCTTCGCCATAGGCTCCTTCCCTAGATAGCAGTGAGCACCTCCGCTGCGCCATTGGTGATAGCGATGGTATGCTCAAAGTGGGCGGAGAGGCTGCCGTCAGCCGTCAGCACCGTCCACCGGTCGGAGGCGACACGGGTGCGCCAGTCACCGATGTTCACCATGGGCTCCAGGGCAATTGTCATCCCCTTTTTGAGCACCGGCCCCATCCCCGGGACACCGAAGTTAAGCACCTGGGGCTCTTCATGCATATCACGCCCGATGCCATGACCGGTATACTCCCGTACCACGGAATAGCCCCTGGACTCGGCGTAGCCCTGGATGGCGGCGGATACATCCCCAAGCCTGGCTTCGCTGCGGGCGGCGCTGATTCCGGCACCAAGAGCACCCCGGGTAACCTCTATAAGCCCTTCAGCCTCCGGGCTAATCTTACCAATCCCAACTGTCACCGCCGCATCTCCCTGAAAACCCATATATATTGCTCCGAAGTCCAGGGAGACAATATCTCCCTCATTTAACACCCGCTCTCCGGGTATACCGTGGACTATCTCGTCATTTACGGATACACAGAGATTAGCCGGAAATCCACGGTAGCCCTTAAATGAGGGCTTAGCCCCCAGCTTCCTGGTTTCCTCAGCCGCTATGGTATCTAGCTCCCTGGTCTTCATTCCCGGTCTCAACTTCTCCACGAGCGCCCCGAGCACTATGGCTACTATCCTGCCCGCCTGCCGCATCAGGGCAACCTCCCGGTCGGACTTGATAATTATCATCTGGCGCCAGACTAGCCCCCTCGGGCAGCCGCCGCTATTCTCCGCGCTACGTCGTCCATGCCCCCCTCACCATCTACTGCCTGCAGCTTGTCCGTCCCTGCGTAGTAATCAACAACCGGAGCCGTCTCGCTGAGATAGACCGCAAGCCGCTTCTTCACTGTCTCCGGGTTATCATCAGCCCTCTGGTACAACTCACCGCCGCACCGGTCACACTTACCCGCAACCCGGGGCGGGGAGTCCGTGGCATGATACGGCGTCTGGCACTGGCGGCAAATCCAGCGCCCGCCCAGCCGT
>CAYUBP010000059.1:0-7719 GCA_964443115.1 uncultured Dehalococcoidales bacterium
CGGTGTGTGAGGGCAGGCGGCTCAAGCCGGAGACGCTGGCGGTGACTGTTGACGGGAGGAATATCATGGAGGTCAGCACCATGTCGGCGGTTCAGGCGCTGGACTGGATAAACGGGATTGATAGTCGCCAGGTACTGAGCGAGCGGGAGCAGGTGATAGCCTGCGAAATCTTGAAGGAGCTCAGAGCCCGCCTCGGCTTCCTCAGGGACGTAGGGCTGGATTATATCACGATTGACCGCTCCCAGGCTTCTCTTTCCGGCGGCGAGGCGCAGCGCATCCGGCTGGCAACACAGATTGGCAGCGGGCTGATGGGGGTGCTCTACATCTGTGACGAGCCGACCGTGGGCCTGCACCCGGCGGATGACTACCGCCTGATTTCAACGCTGCAGCGGCTGAAGGCGCTGGGCAACACGGTGCTGGTCGTGGAGCACGATGAAGCCATGATGCGGGCAGCCGACCATATTATTGACATGGGCCCCGGGGCGGGAGAGCACGGAGGGTGGGTTATGGCTACAGGCGCTCTGGCTGACATCATGAGCTCAAAGCAGTCAATAACCGGCCAGTACCTTAGCGGAGCCAGGCAGATTCCCCTGCCCGATAAGCGCCGCCCGGGCTCCGGAGAAGAGATAGTGATTAAGGGGGCAAGGCAGAATAACCTGAAGAACATTGATGTCCGGATTCCCCTGGGCAAATTCGTTTGCGTTACCGGCGTCTCCGGCAGCGGCAAGAGCACCCTTATTGAGGACATCCTGTACAGGAAGCTGGCCCATGTATTCCACCGGTCTCGGGAGAGGGCGGGCGAATGTGATGATATTAGCGGCATAGAGCACATTGACAAGGTGATTGATATTGACCAGTCACCCATCGGGCGCACCCCGCGCAGCAACCCGGCGACCTATACCGGGACTTTTACCCCCATCCGTGAGCTTTTTGCCACCGTCCCCGAAGCCAGGATGAGGGGCTACAGCCCGGGGCGGTTCTCTTTTAACGTCAAGGGCGGGCGCTGCGAGGCCTGCCGGGGAGAGGGGTATATCCAGATTGAGATGCAGTTCCTGCCCGATGTTACCGTCCCCTGCGAGGTGTGCAAGGGGAAGCGCTACAGCCGGGAGGCTCTTGAGGTACGGTTCAAGGGGAAGAATATCGCCGAGGTGCTGGATATGAGCGTGGAGCAAGCCCTGGCTTTCTTTGAGCACTTCCCCAGGGTGAGGAACAAGCTCCAGACGCTCAGCGATGTCGGGCTGGGGTATATTCGCCTCGGGCAGCCGGCGACCACCCTGTCCGGGGGTGAGGCGCAGCGGGTAAAGCTGGCGGCAGAGCTATCGCGGCGGTCAACGGGCAGGACTCTGTACATCCTTGACGAGCCGACCACCGGTCTCTCATTTGAGGATGTGGCGGCGCTGCTCCGGGTATTGCAGCGCCTGGTTGATACCGGCAACACCGTGGTCATCATTGAGCATCACCTGGACGTCATCAAGAATGCCGACTATATTATTGACCTGGGACCGGGGGCGGGTGACTCCGGCGGCTATATCGTCGCCATGGGGACGCCCGAGGAGGTAGCCCGGCAGGGTTCCCCCACCGGTCAGTACCTGGCTAAGGTGCTGCCGGAGACTGTCTCCTTCAATCAGATTGCCATTGCGAGCGGAGCGAAGCAACCTCGGCGTGAGTAAATTGCTTCGTCGCTACCGCTCCTCGCAATGACAGTGGTGACACTACCCGCAATGATGCATTCCACCGGCCGGGAGTGAGCAGGGCCCGGGAGCCTATGCCTTGACTGGCTGGATTTCTCGTGCTAACATGCCAGTAGGCTGCTTAAAAGAGCAGGTTTTCCTGCCGGGGTCTCCGGAAGTGATTTGTAGATGACGCGGCAAGAGGTACTGGACTCAATCAGGGCTAACGTTGAGAACAGCAACCTGGTACGGCATATGCTGGCTACCGAGGCGGTAATGCGGGCAGTTGCCTGGCGCCTGGGTGAGGATGAGGAGGAGTGGGGCCTTACCGGGCTCCTCCACGACATTGACGTGGAGCTCACCGGCGGGGACATGAGCGCTCACAGCCGGCTGGGGGCTGACCTTGCCCGGGAGCTGGGGGCAAGCGAAGCCATGGCTGGCGCTATCCTCTGCCATAATGAGACCCACGGCATTCCGCCGCAGACGAAGCTGGACAAAGCCCTGTTCTGCGTTGACCCGCTGACCGGTCTCATTACGGCGGCGGCGCTTGTCCGCCCGGACAGGAAGCTGGCCGGTCTTGAGGCGGGGTCGGTGATGAAGAAGTTCAAAGAGAGGGGCTTTGCCGCCGCCGTCAACCGTCAGCAAATCGCCCGGTGCAGTGAAATCGGCATCAGCCTCGACGAACTTATCGGGTTAGGGCTGGAGGCGATGAAGGAGATTGCTCCCAGCCTCGGTCTCTAGCCTACCTCAACGGTTGAGCCATCAGCCGTCTTGATAACATCAATCCGGATGGGGAAGGCGTCCCGGAGTTCCTCAATGTGGGTGATGACCAGTATCTTATCAAAGTCTTCCTGTATTGAGTTTATCGCCTCTTTTATTTTTTCCAGCCCCGTGCTGTCCTGTGTGCCGAAGCCCTCGTCAATAATCAGGGTGCGGAGCGGCGCCCCGGCTCGCCGGGCTAGCAACCGGGACAGGGCGATGCGGATGGCAAAGTCAATGCGGAAGGCTTCGCCGCCGCTGAACATCTCATAGTTGCGCGTGCCCAGTTCATCGGCGATATTAATGTCCAGAGTTTCTCTTACATTGCCTGCCCTGGTCTCCCTCTGGGTCTCAAACTTCACGTGCATCCGGTTGTCGGTCATTCTTGTCAGCAGCCTGTTTGCCCCGGCTTCAATCTCGGGGAGGGCGGTCTCAATCAGCATCGCCTGTATCCCTCCCTTGCCGAAGGCTTTAGCCAGCTCCCGGTATATGCCTTCCTCATTCGCCGCCTGCTCCTGCCGTGCCTCCTTTCCCTTCCGCTCCGCCTCCCGCTCCGAGCAGCGCTCCAGTTTTGCCTTCACCCCCCACAGTATTTCCTGGGCTTGCTTCCTGCGGCTGGTTGCTGTCCGGTATTCGGCTTCCTGACGGGCTAAATCGCTCTCCAGCCCGGGGAGACCCGCCAGCTCCGAGCTCAGCTCCTGCCGTTTCTGGCGGCTGGCATCCCGGCTCTGCCGCCGCTCCCGGGCAGCCTCCTCCGCCCTTGCCGCCGCCTCCCGCTCCTGGGTGATTAGCCGGTCGGCTTCCTCCAGCTTTCTCCTGGGGCTCTCCCACTGCTGGAGGCTAGCCAGGCGCTGGTGTAACTCGTCGTGCTGGCGGGAATCGTAGCCGAGCTTGGCCAGGCCGTTCTCAAGCTCTACCAGTGCCCGCTGCTCAGCGGCGGCGAAGTCCTGCCCCGCCAGCCGCTGCTCAATATCCGCCAGCCTTTCCTGCTCCTCGCTGAGCCTGCCTGCCGCCGCTTCAGCTTCGGTAATCTCCTGAGCCAGGATGCCGGCTCTTGCCTGGGCTGAAGACCTGGCTTTGTGTATCTCATCTTCTAACCGCAATATTTCGTCCTGGAGGGACCTGGTCTCGGCCCGCTTCTGAGACAGCCCCGCCAGGGAGGACTTGAGCAATTCGGTCTTCTGCTGCCTGTCATCAGAATACTTAGCCTCAATACGCCGGATGCCATCGGCGCCCAGCTCGGTCTCACAGAGGGGGCATCTTGCCTCGTGCCCGGCGAGCAACAGCTTTAGCTTCTCTTCTATTTCAACAATGTCCTGCCGGAACCTGTGGCTGGCGGCTTCCAGTGAGCCAGCCTGGGCTTGCAGCTCCTGCAAAGTCTGCCTCTTTGCGCGCAGCGCCTCTTCCCCGTCCGCTAGCTGGAGGAGCCCGGCTTCTACCTGGCGCAGCTCGGTCTTAAGAGCGGGCAGCTTTTGCTGGTCGGCTTCAAGCTCGGAGATTTTGCTCTGGGCAAGCCGGTGCTCGGTCACGAGAGCCTGCTGCGCCCTCTGTATCGCCATCTCCATCTGGTGTTTGCGCTCATTTAAAAGGGCGGACTCCCGGAGCTTCCGGTCCAGCTCCTCGTTTGTCTTCCTGGCTGCGGCAAGCTCGGTAAAGCCTTCTTCTATGGCGGTGCGCCGGGCGATTACCTCTTCGTACTCCTTAATCCGGGAGCGGTGCCGCTCAAGCTGCTCTTCCCACCGGTTAATCTCTCTCCCCGTCTCCGCTATATGCCCCTCCAGTTGCGCCAGTTGTGACTTCTTGTTCTCCAGGGACTCCTTTTCCCGCCGCAGGCGGTTCAGCCCGGCTTCCTGCTCCGCGACTGCTTTTTCTGTCTCCCCCAGTTCACCCTGCGCCCGGGCGAGTGCGGCTTCATGGGCTGGCTTCTGTGCCAGCTCGCAGTCAATGTCCCTGAGGGCAATATCCAGCTGCGCCGCCTCCATTTCCTGCTGCCTCGCCAGGTTTTTTGCCTCCTCCTCAAGCCGGTCATAGACGCCCAGTCCCAGTATATCGGCAAGCACGTCTTTGCGGTCGGCGGGTATCTTCTTGGTGAAATCGTCGGCGTGTCCCTGCCGCAGGAAAGCGCTGTTAACGAAGGTGTCATAGTCCATGTGCAGGACGGCTTTAATCCTGTTCTGGGTGTCAGTCACGCCGTTCCCGGTAATTGACTTGAAGCCGTTCTCGCTGGCTATTTGGAACTCAAGGATGGTCTGCCCTGATGAGCGCCGTCCCCTGGGCCTGGAGTGCTTGCGGATGATGCGGTACATCTGCTTGCCGATGGCGAAGTCAAGCTCTATCTCCATGTCCGCCTGCCCCTGGTGGATGAGGTCGTCATCGGTCTTGGCCCGGGTCTTGCCCCAAAGCGCCCAGGTCATGGCGTCAATGAGGGCTGACTTGCCGCTGCCGTTATCGCCGGAGATGCAGGCGGTGCTGATGCCGCTGAAAGAGAGCGGCGGCACGTCCCGGTAGCACATGAAGTTGCGCATCCGCAGCCGGACGGGAATCATGCCCCCATTTTAGCATAATTTTAGCTGGCTGACCCCCTCAGCCTCTATCCCTGGCAGATATATCATCCGGCGGGTTGGAAGAAACGGTAGTCCTGTTGTCAAAAAATAACCAGCGGCATTACCGCATAGTAGATGATTAAAACGAACCCCAGTCCGACCGGAATCCATTTCCACCCCAGCCCCTTGAAATACCGGAGAATCGGCTTTCGGTTTAGCCAGACGTGGATGAATGAGAGAGTGGCGAAGATAAAGGAAGCGATGCTGTGAGGGGGATAGGTGGTCTCATTACAGGGAGGAAACAGCTTCCATACGCCGGCTATCACCGTCAGCAAGCCAAAAATAACCATAGCGATACCGATACCACGTCTCATGCTGTCCCCCTTTTATAAAGTCAGTATTGCTAAAAATGTCCTCTCGGTTACTTTACATATAGTAAGACAGCGGTTCATCGCAGTCAAGCAGTTTCTTCCCCCTCCCTTCAACAAAGGGAGGGGGAAGAAGGGCGAGGGATTTGACCGGTAGTCCCTTCCCCCGTTAGAATTAACTATTATGTTTGAAGCTCTTACCGAAAAGCTGGTTAAAGTATTCCGGGCGCTGGGCAGCAAGGGGCGCTTGAGCGAGAAGGATATTGATGAAGCCCTGCGGCAGGTGCGGCTTGCCCTTCTTGAGGCGGATGTCAACTTCAAGGTGGTCAAGGACTTTGTCGCCCGGGTGCGGGAGCGGGCCGTCGGCGCCGATGTTCTCCAGAGCCTGACGCCTGCCCAGCAGATAATCAAAATCGTCAACGAGGAGCTTGTCAGTACCCTGGGCGGCGGTCAGAGCCGCCTTATAACGGCGGACCGCCCGCCTTCGGTAGCCATGCTGGTCGGGCTGCAGGGGAGCGGCAAGACCACCACGGCGGTCAAGCTGGCTAGCTACCTTGCTCATTCCGGGCAGCGCCCCTTACTGGTGGCAGCGGACAACCGCCGGGCGGCGGCGGTGGAGCAGTTGACTGTCCTTGCCGGGCAGCTTGATATTCCGGTCTACAGCGAGCCACCCGGTGCCAGCGCCGAGGATATCTGCGCTCATGCCCTGGCAAAGGCGCGGGGGATGGGGGTGAGCTGGGTCATTGCGGATACCGCCGGTCGTCTTCATATTGACGGGGAGCTGATGGCGGAGCTAATCCGGGTAAAAGGGAAGCTGAGCCCGTCTGAAATCCTGCTGGTGGTTGATGCCATGACCGGGCAGGACGCGGTGCGGGTGGCGGAGGAGTTTCACGCCCGGCTGAGCCTCAGCGGGCTTATCCTGACCAAGATGGACGGGGATGCCAGGGGCGGGGCGGCGCTTTCCATCCGCTGGGTCAGCGGGGTGCCGGTAAAGTTCATTGGAATCGGGGAGAAGCTTGACGCCCTGGAGCCATTTTACCCTGACCGGATGGCGTCGCGCATCCTGGGCATGGGTGACATGCTCACCCTGATTGAGAAGGCGGAGAAAGCTTTTGACCAGCAGCAGGCTAAAGAGCTGGCAAAGAAGGTAAAGACTGCCAGCTTTAACCTGGAGGACTTCCTGTCCCAGCTCAGGGAGGTGAGGAAGATGGGCTCCCTGGCGCAGCTTGCCGAGATGCTCCCCGGCTTCTCCCATCTGAGCGGGCGCCTGTCCGGAGACGCCACGGAGAAACAACTGCAGAAGGTTGAGGCGATAATACTCTCCATGACGCCCGAGGAGAGGCGCAATCCGTGGATGATTGATGGCAGCCGGCGGCGGCGTATTGCCGGGGGCAGCGGCACCAAGCCCCACGATATTAACCAGCTCCTCAACCAGTTCCGGCAGATTCAGAAGCTGATGAAGAGGGGCATCGGGGGCAAGCTGCCCCGGAACCTGCGGGGGATAATTTAGATAGTCTCCCTTTTGTGAATGCCCCATCCTCCTCTGGAGCAAGCTTCACTCCCTCTTAATAAAAGGAGTCCCCCTTCCCTTTTATGAGAGCTTTGCCCTAAAAGTGCCTTTTTCTTGTTATTCTGGGCATGGCGAAAGGCTTCACCGCCCCGGATTCTTCGTCGCTTCGCTCCTCAGAATGACTTTTGAGGCAACTTTTTTGTAAAGGGAAGAGGATTAAAGGTTCTGCTCATTCTTGGTTGTTAGGACGTGTCATTGCGAGGAGCGTAGCGACGAAGCAATCTGATACAAAGAGATTGCTTCGCTCCGCTCGCAATGACAACCAAGATTGCGTAAAAGGGGATTAAGGGGATGGGATTTCGCCTCTATTCCTCTAGGTAGTCTTTCAGCTTGCGGCTGCGGCTGGGATGGCGCAGCTTGCGCAGTGCCTTGGCTTCAATCTGGCGGATGCGCTCCCGGGTCACGTTGAACTCCTTGCCCACCTCCTCCAGCGTCCGGCTGCGCCCGTCCTCAAGGCCGAACCTTAGCTGGAGCACCCGCTGCTCACGGGGGGTGAGAGTGGAGAGCACGGTATCAATCTGCTCCTTGAGCAGCTGGCGGGAAGCGGCATCAACCGGCGGCGTGGTGTTGCGGTCCTCAATAAAGTCACCGAGGTGGCTGTTCTCCTCCTCGCCTATCGGAGACTCCAGCGATACCGGTAGCTGCGATACTTTCACTATCTCCTTGACCTTGTGGGAGGGTATCTCCATCTCCTCCCCGATTTCCTGCGAGGTCGGCTCCCGCCCGTGCTCCTGGGCAAGGCGGCGGCTGATGCGTAGCAGCTTGTTGATGGTCTCCACCATGTGCACCGGGATGCGGATGGTGCGCGC
>CAYUBP010000060.1:0-1948 GCA_964443115.1 uncultured Dehalococcoidales bacterium
CACCCGGCGCCCCCCGACAACTACACCCTATCCTACACTCTTTCCCTACACGACGTCGTCCGATCTTCGTCTACGGGGAGAACCGGCTTACGCCGGTATGGCCCAACGCCTATTCCGGGGGGAGAGTCGCCGGCAGGAATATGGCTGGTGCTGTTACCGAATACTCCGGCGGCACGTCCATGAACTCCATGAAATACTTCGGGGTAAATATCGTCTCGGCGGGCATGGTGACCCCGCCCGATGATAGCTATGAGGTCATCAGCGAACGGCGGGGCAGCGTCTACAAGAAGCTAGTGCTCAGGGACGGCCTGATTATGGGTATGATTTTTGCCGGTGATATTGAGCGGTCAGGCATTGTCTATAATCTGATGAAGGACAGGACAGATGTCAGCCGTTTCAAAGAAGTCCTGGTGGCTCAGGACTTCGGGCTGTCTTCCCTGCCCGATGAACTCTGGCGCACCCGGCTGGGCCCGCAAATACTGAAGCGCACACCTGCGGAGCCGGTTCTTGCCGGCGAGTAAAATGGAGGGACTATTATGAAAGACTTGAGACAGGTAAATAACCCCAACAATGATGACAAGGTGATTGACGCCTGCTCCATATTCGGCGTCATGGATACGTCAGGCAGGAGATTTTCGGGAGAGGGCATAATCCGGGCGATTGCCAACATGCACGACCGCGGCAATGGTCTGGGCGGCGGGTTTGCCGTCTATGGCCTGTACCCGGAATACGCCGGCTGCTACGCCTTCCATATCATGTACCTGAGCGAGCGGGGACAGCAGCAGACCGAGGCGTTTCTCCGGGAGCATTTCAACCTCGTCCATCACGAGGAGGTGCCGACCCGGCCGGTGCCGGCGATTGCTAACCCGCCGCTGGTGCGCCGCTATTTTCTTGAGGTGGACGAGAGCTTGCTGGGGAGCCAGGCCGGTGACGATTATATCGTGGACAGGGTGATGGAAATCAACACCCGCCTCGGCGATAGCTTCGTCTTTTCCAGCGGGAAAAACATGGCGGTCTTCAAGGGCGTTGGCTACCCCGAGGAGATAGCCAGCTACTTCTGTCTGGAGCAGTACCAGGGCTACCTGTGGACTGCCCACGGGCGATTTCCCACAAATACACCGGGCTGGTGGGGTGGTGCGCACCCGTTCTCTATTCTGGACTGGACGGTTGTCCATAACGGCGAGATTTCATCCTACGGCATCAACCGCCGGTACCTGGAGCAGTTTGGCTATCACTGCACCATGCAGACCGATACCGAGGTGATTGCCTATGCCGTTGACCTGCTCATGCGGCGGCATAACCTGCCGCTGGAGATAGCGGCGAAGGTACTGGCGCCGCCCTTCTGGGACGACATCGGGCGGATGCCGGAGGGTGAGCAGAAGCTCGCCCGTGCCCTGCGCCAGGTATACGGCAGCCTGCTGCTCAACGGCCCGTTCACGGTCATTATTGCCCATCACGGCGAGATGGTCGGTCTTACTGACCGCATCCGGCTCAGGCCCCTGATAGTGGGCGAGAAGGGCGACATGCTCTACCTGTCTTCCGAGGAATCGGCTATCCGCCTGGTATGCCCGGAGCTGGATAGAGCCTGGATTCCGGTGGGTGGCAGGCCTGTTGTCGGCAGGCTTAAGGCTGCCTCTCCCCTGGAGACGGCGGGAGTTGCGGAGGCGACATAATGCTGACGAAAAGGATTATCCCCTGCCTGGACGTGAAGGACGGGCGGGTGGTCAAGGGCAAGAGCTTCGTGGAGCTGCGCGACGCCGGTGACCCGGTGGAGCTTGCCGGCTTTTACTATGCGGCGGGCGCTGACGAGCTTGTCTTTCTGGATATAACGGCGACACCGGAGGGGCGGGATACCATGGTAGATGTCGTGGAGCGCATCTCGGAGAGGGTCTTCATACCACTCACGGTGGGCGGCGGGCTGCGCAGCGTCTCCAGATCGGAAGAGCAC
>CAYUBP010000060.1:1958-7696 GCA_964443115.1 uncultured Dehalococcoidales bacterium
GATATGCGGCGGATGCTGCTTGCCGGTGCGGATAAGGTCTCCATCAACACGGCGGCGGTGCTGGAACCCGGTCTTATCCGGGAGAGCGCCGGAAAGTTCGGTAGCCAGTGCATCGTGGTCGCCATTGATGCACGGCGGGTTGATAGTAGCCCGGGGTGGGAGGTATACACCCACAGCGGGCAGAAGCCGACCGGAATTGATGCCGTCGGGTGGGCAGTACAGGCAGTGGAGCTTGGTGCCGGCGAGGTGCTGCTGACCAGCATGGACGCCGACGGGCACCGGGCGGGATATGACAACGAGCTTAACCGGGCTGTATCTGAAGCGGTGAGTGTGCCGGTGATTGCCAGCGGCGGCGCCGGTACGCCGGAAGACCTTTACCGGGCGCTGGTCGCCGGTAAAGCCGATGCCGTCCTGGCGGCAAGCATCTTTCACTACGGCGCTTACTCTATCGGTGAGATAAAACAATACCTGGCAGGGCGGGGAATTCCGGTGAGGCTACAGTATGCTGAGGAGTTGGAGAGGGATGGGGCCCTCTTAAGAAAAGAATCTTCCCTTTTAGAAAGGGAAGGGGGATAGGGTTCCCATGAAGACTTATATTGCGCCAAGATTTCTGATAAAGCGGGATGCGGAGCGCTGCATCCGGTGCCAGGTCTGCGTTAACCAGTGCACGTTTGACGCTCACTACTATGATGCAGAGGACGACGAGGTCAGGAGCCGTGAGGAGAACTGCGTCGGCTGCCATCGGTGTGTCACATTTTGCCCCACCCGCGCATTAACTGTGAGTCGGAACCCCCTTGACTACCGGGAGAACTACAACTGGCGCCCCGAGGTCATTGAGGACATTATCAAGCAGGCCGAGACCGGCGGGGTGCTCCTTACCGGCATGGGCGATGACAAGAGCCAGCGCATCTACTGGGACCACCTGGTACTGAATGCCAGCCAGGTGACCAACCCCTCTATAGACCCGCTGCGTGAGCCGATGGAGCTTACCACCTATCTGGGGCGGAAGCCGGACCGGCTGGAGGTTGACTCCTGCCTTGGCTTAAAGACGGAGCTGGTCCCCCAGGTGCGGCTGGAGGTGCCGGTCATGTTTGCCGCCATGTCCTACGGGGCGGTGAGCCTCAATGTTCAGGAGTCTCTTGCCCGGGCAGCCACGGAGATGGGCACCATGTGGAACACCGGCGAGGGCGGGCTCCACCGCAGCCTCTATCGTTATGCAAATAATACCGTTGTCCAGGTGGCTTCGGGACGCTTTGGCGTCCATGCCGATTATCTGGACGCCGGCAGGATAGTTGAGATTAAGATTGGCCAGGGCGCCAAGCCGGGAATCGGCGGGCACCTGCCCGGAGAGAAGGTCACCGCTGAGGTATCGCTGACGCGGATGATTCCCCGGGGCACTGACGCCCTGTCGCCGGCGCCGCAGCATGATATCTACTCTATTGAGGACTTGTCGCAGCTCATATATGCCATTAAAGAAGCGACGGGCTATACCAAGCCGGTATCGGTGAAGATTGCTGCCGTGCATAATGCCGCAGCTATCGCCAGCGGTATCGTCCGGGGCGGCGCCGATATCGTCGTTATTGATGGGCTGCGGGGGGCTACCGGCGCCGCACCCAAGATTATCCGTGACAACGTCGGTATCCCCATTGAGCTGGCGCTGGCGGCGGTGGACAGCCGGCTGCGGCAGGAAGGCATCCGCAACCGGGCTTCTATCGTGGTCTCCGGCGGCATCAGGAACAGCGGCGACGTTGCCAAGGCGATAGCGCTGGGCGCCGATGCCGTATATATCGGCACGGCGGCGCTCATTGCCCTGGGCTGTCATGTCTGCCAGCAGTGCCATACCGGCAGGTGTGCCTGGGGCATCTGCACCAGCGACCTGCGGCTGACCAAGAGGGTCAATCCCGATATCGGCGCCCGCCGCTTGGCTAACCTGCTGCGCGGCTGGAGCCTGGAGCTTAAAGACATACTGGGCGGACTGGGCGTCAATGCCCTGGAGAGCCTGCGCGGCAACCGCCTGCACCTCCGGGGTATCGGGCTGTCCGATACCGAGCTTGAAATTCTGGGCGTAAGAATGGCGGGGAGCTAGAAATGCCAGAAGTTGATAATGCAGTCAGGATAGATGCCGGCGGTGTCTACTACCGGCAGCTTAACGCTCGTCTCAAAGAGGCGGTGGCTGACGGCGCTACTAAGATTGAGCTCCATAACGTCCACGGACAAAGATATATCGGCACCGGGCTGGACAGGCCGGTACGGATTGAGATATTCGGCACACCGGGCAATGACCTGGGGGTGTTCATGGACGGACCGGAGATTATTGTTCACGGCAATGCCCAGGACGGCTGTGGCAATACCATGAACGAGGGGCAGATAATAATCCACGGGCACGCCGGGGATACTGCCGGTCTATCCGCCCGGGGTGGCAGGATATTTGTTCGGGATGACGTCGGCTACCGCGCCGGAATCCACATGAAAGAGTACCAGGACCGGAAGCCGGTGCTGGTTATCGGCGGCACAGCCCAGGACTTTGCCGGCGAGTACATGGCGGGGGGCGTATTAGTCCTCCTCGGGCTTAATCTCGGCGAGGGTGAATATCATAAGGCTAAATTCATCGGCACCGGCATGCACGGCGGCGTTATCTACCTGAGGGGAAGCGTGGAGGACTACCAGCTGGGTAAAGAGGTCGGCACCGTCGACCTGGATGATAAAGATAACCAGATTGTCCGGCAGCTTGTGGCTGAGTTTGCCGCTCACTTCGGCTATGAGGCCGGGGGGATAATGGGGCGGAGGTTTATCAAGCTCTTCCCCCGCTGGCTCCGTCCTTACGGCAACCTTTATGCCTACTGATGGAGATTGCCATGTTACACCTGCTGATAATAGCTGGCGAGAACCAGGGCATAGCCCGGCTGCGCTCGGAGCTCGGGCAACATGGTTTTACCAGCTCCGTAGCCTCTGCTGACGAGGGCGTGGATATAGCCAGTCGCCAGTCTCCGGACATAGCGCTGGTGGAGGCTGGCGGCAGCCTGCCAGCGGCAGTTGAGCTGGCCCAGAGGCTGAAGCAGGCAAGACCCCTGCCGGTCATTGTGCTGCTCCCGGGAGAGTTGCTGGACAGCGTTGATGGGCAGCTAAAGAACGCCGATGACTTTATCACCGTCCCCTGTGATGCCAGGGAGCTGGTGATAAGGGCAAAACGGTTGCTCAATATAGCCGGAAACACGGATGGCAGCGAGTTGGTCAGGTGTGACGGGCTGGTTATAGACCTTACCCAGTGCGAGGTGACCGTGGATGGCAGGAAAGCCGAGCTGACCTTCAAGGAGTATGAGCTGCTCAAGCTGCTGGCAAGCCATCCCGGGCGCGTCTATACCCGCCAGGCTTTGCTGGATAAGGTCTGGGGCTACGACTACTACGGCGGTGACCGGACAGTGGATGTCCATGTGAGGCGGCTCAGGAGCAAGATTGAGGACTCCCGTCACAGCTTCGTGGAGACGGTAAGAAACGTGGGCTACCGGTTCAGGAAGCCGTAACATGGATTTAACCTGCCTGAAATCTGCCTGTAACATTAGTCGGCTAGACTATAGATATCTGGACCTCAATGGAGGCTGAGAGATGTCTATAAACACTGGTGATACCGCCTGGATTCTTATCTCGTCGGCGCTGGTGATGCTGATGACGCCGGGGCTGGCGCTGTTCTACGGCGGCATGGTGCGGCGGAAGAACATTCTCTCCACCATCATGATGAGCTTTACCTGCCTGGGACTCATCGGCATTCTCTGGGTGCTCTACGGCTACAGCCTGAGCTTCGGTGCTGATAAGGCGGGCATTATCGGCGGGTTCAATTTTGCCGGGCTTATAAGCGTGGGTCAGGAGCCGTCGTCGGTCTACGCTTCTACCGTGCCCCACTTAGCCTTCATGATATTCCAGGCAATGTTTGCCATTATCACGGTGGCACTTTTTACTGGTGCCGTGGTTGAGCGGATGAAGTTCGGCGCCCTCCTCGTTTTTTCTGCCCTGTGGCTGACCCTGGTCTATTGCCCGGTAGCCCACTGGGTCTGGGGCGGCGGCTGGCTGGCAAAGCTCGGCGCCCTGGACTTCGCCGGCGGGGCGGTCGTCCACATCAATGCCGGCGTCTCGGCGCTGGCGCTGGTCATGTTACTGGGCAGGCGCCGGGGCTTCCCGGGGAATGCCATGGAGCCCAATAATATACCCATGGTGGTGCTGGGCGCCGGTCTGCTGTGGTTCGGCTGGTTTGGTTTCAATGCCGGCAGCGCCCTGACCTCCGGCGGTCTGGCTGCCAGCGCCTTTGTCGCTACCAATACGGCGGCGGCTACCGCCGCCTTTACCTGGATGCTGCTCGGCTGGCGGCAGAGGCGTCCCACCGTTCTGGGTACGGTCACCGGCGCGGTGGTCGGGCTGGTGGCAATCACCCCCGCCGCTGGCTATGTGCCGCCGCTAGCCGCCATACCCATCGGCGCTGTGGCGGCAGTCATCTCTTACTATGGCATGATATTCCTCAAGATAAAACGGGGTATGGATGATTCGCTGGATGTGTTCGCCTGCCACGGTCTGGGCGGCATCTGGGGGGCTCTGGCGACGGGCATCTTCGCCAGCGTAGCGGTGAACCCCGCCGGGGCGGACGGCTTGATAATGGGCGGCGGTATGCAGCTGCTAAAGCAGTTGGTCAGCGTGGTAGCGGTTGGTGCCTACGCTTTCGTCGTCACCTGGGTTCTGGGCAAGCTGATTGACGTTACCATGGGGCTGAGGGTGGGGCAGTCTGAGGAAACTGTCGGGCTGGATATTTCGCAGCACGGTGAACGGGCCTACGGAGGCTTACTGCGATGAAGAAGATAGAGGCGATTATCCGGGAGGAAAGGCTGGAGGCGGTCAAGAATGCGCTTGAGGCGTCCAGCTACTTCGGTATGACGGTCAGCGAGGTGAGCGGGCGGGGCAAGCAGAAGGGGATTCCGCTCCAGTGGCGGGTGGGGGAGTACCGGGTGGAGCTGCTGCCCAAGGTCAAGATTGAGCTGGTGGTGCTGGATGATGATGTGCCGGTGGCGATAGACGCCATCGTCCGTAACGCCCGGACCGGCGAGACCGGCGACGGCAAGATTTTTGTCCTGCCTGTGGAGAGCGTGGTGCGGGTAAGGACCGGCGACAGGGATGAGAACGCAATCTAGGCGGAGGTATATATGCGTTAGCGGGAAAGAATGTCTATGAAAATGGGTATTATAAATGTTATAGTATTGTTTGAGAGGAGCAGGAGCAATGGCAAAAAGAAGCAGGCAAGAAGCTAAAGAGTATGTCTTGAAGATGGCAAAAGAGCATGATGTCAAGTTCATCCGGCTATGGTTTACTGACATACTGGGTATGCTCAAGAGTTTCTCTATCACCGTGGAGGAACTGGAAGGGGCGCTGGAGGAGGGTATGGGCTTTGACGGGTCGTCAATTGAAGGGTTTGCCCGGATTGACGAGAGCGATATGGTCGCCCTGCCTGACCCGGACACCTTCTGTTTGCTGCCGTGGCGGCCACGTGAGCACCGTGCCATGGCGCGGATGTTCTGCGATGTCGTGAGACCGGGCGGCGACCCATTTGAGGGTGACCCGAGATATGTCCTTAAGACCAACCTGAAGCGGGCGGCTGACCTGGGCTATACCTTTTACGTGGGTCCCGAGCTGGAGTATTTCTATTTCCGTGACACTAACGGCACCGAGCCGCTGGACTACGGGGGCTACTTTGACCTGAC
>CAYUBP010000061.1:0-7650 GCA_964443115.1 uncultured Dehalococcoidales bacterium
CCTTCCTGCCTAGGGGAGACCTTGATTTTCACGGTAATTATCAAAGAGCCTCAGGGTTCTGCTCATTCTTGGTTGTTAGGACGTGTCATTGCGAGGAGCGTAGCGACGAAGCAATCTGATACAAAGAGATTGCTTCGCTCCGCTCGCAATGACAACCAAGATTGCGTAAAAGGAGCCTCAGGTTGCTATTGACAAGTATCTTAATAAGTGGTATTATAGAAGTTTGTAATGTGTGATAGTCCCCCTGATTAATTTTATCCCGCCCTATTTTTCTGTCTGCTATCATATTTGCCGCATTGCATAATTTAACTGCGTAAGGGTTAGGTGAGAATTCATGTTGACAGCGAGCGCCGACAAGAGAACCCCGTCTATTTCCCGCAAGTCTTATGCTAGGTTACCTCAGATTCTGGAGGTACCCAGCCTGATTAAGGTCCAGTTGGACTCCTTCCGGTGGTTTCAGGAAGAAGGGCTGAGGCAGCTGCTGGAGGAGATATCCCCGATTAAGGACTCCACCGGCACCAAGCTGGAGCTCAGCTTCATTGACTACGAGTTCCGCGAGCCCCGTTTCACCGAGGAGGAGTGCCGCCAGCGGGACATGACGTATTCGGTGCCGGTATATGTCCGGGCACGGCTTCTGATAAAAGAGACCGGCGAGGTTAAGGAGCAGGAGATTTTCTTCGGTGACATTCCCTTGATGACAGCTAAGGGCACCTTTATTACCAGCGGTGCCGAGCGGGTGGTGGTCAGCCAGCTGGTGCGCTCCCCGGGTGTTTACTTCACCACCGAGGAGGACCCCACCACTGGCCGCCGCCTGTGTTTTGCCAAGCTAATACCGGTGCGGGGAGCCTGGCTTGAGTTTGAGACCAGCAACCGGGATGTTATCTCCGCCAAGATAGACGGCAAACGGAAGATACCGATTACCACATTGCTGCGGGCTATTGGCTACGGGAGCGATGATGAGGTGCTGGCGCTCTTCCCCGGAGACGATTCCAGTGAGCACCAGTACGTCCGCTCAACCATGCAGCGTGAGCCACTGGTGAGGGACGAGGCTGAAGCCCTGCTTGATATCTACCGGAAGCTGCGTCCCAGCGACCCCCCCAATATTGACAATGCCCGGAAGCTGGTGCGTAACCTGTTCTTTAACTCGGCGCGCTATGACCTGGGCAGGGTGGGGCGGCACAAGCTCAATAAGCGGCTGGGGCTTAATATACCCGAGACGGAGCGGGCGCTTACCAGAGAAGACTTGGTGGAGATAGTCCGGCATACCATAATGGTCAACAATGGTAAGGACGGGGCGGACGACATTGACCACCTGGGGAACCGGCGGGTGCGTACCGTGGGCGAGCTGATTCAGAACCAGTTCCGCAACGGGCTGCTGCGTCTGGAGCGGGTGGTCAGGGAGCGGATGAGCATTATGGGCGCTGATGCCGCTACCCCCAGCGCCTTGGTCAATATACGCCCGGTGGTGGCTGCGGTCAGGGAGTTCTTCGGCGGCTCGCAGCTGTCCCAGTTCATGGACCAGACCAACCCCCTGGCGGAGCTGACCCACAAGCGGCGCCTGTCAGCCATGGGCCCCGGGGGTTTATCCCGGGAGCGTGCCGGATTTGATGTCCGGGACGTGCACTTCTCCCACTACGGTAGAATCTGCCCCATTGAGACGCCGGAGGGGCCTAACATCGGTCTTATCAGCTCCCTGGCGACATATAGCCTTATTAACCGCTACGGTTTTATTGAGACGCCGTACCACAAGGTGATTTCCGAGCTGGAGAGCACCGATGAACGGCTGCTGGGCAGACTGGCACGGGAGGCGGTTGTTGATGAGAAGGGCGGTACCATCATAGGTGCCGGCGCCACGATTACTCCCAAGCTGTTCGCCCGGCTGGCTAAGCTACCTCCCCGGCCTGTCAAAATAGTGCCCTTCGTCTCTGACGAGGTCAGCTACTTCTCCGCGGATAGGGAGGATGAGTATACTATTGCCCAGGCTAATTCCCTGCTGGATGATAAGAAGCAGTTTGTCGCCGACAAGGTTGAAGCCCGTCTGGCTGACCGTTATCTGTGGGAGACACCGGAGAATATTCAACTGATGGACGTGTCGCCCAAGCAGATAGTCAGCGTCGCCGCCTCGCTGATACCGTTCCTGGAGCATGATGACGCTAACCGTGCCCTGATGGGGGCTAACATGCAGCGGCAGGCGGTGCCCCTCCTCCGAGCTGAGGCGCCGCTGGTAGCCACCGGCATGGAGGTTGAGGCAGCCAGGCACAGCGGGCAGGTGGTGTTTGCCGAGAATGCCGGGACAGTCTCCTCGGTTATCGCCTCCCGGATTACAGTTACCCGGGACGATGGCAATGAGGATGTTTACCCGCTCACCAAGTTCCTGCGTACCAATCAGGGGACGTGTATCAATCAGCACCCCGTGGTAAGCAAGGGTGACCGGGTGGAGCCGGGCTATGTCCTGGCGGATAGCTCAGCTACCGAGCTGGGGGAGCTGGCTCTGGGGCAGAACGTGCTGTGTGCCTTCATGAGCTGGGAAGGCTATAACTACGAGGACGCTATCGTCATCAGCAGCCGGCTGGTTGAGGAGGACAAGTTTACCTCCCTGCGTATTGAGAAGTATGAGATAGAGGCGCGGGATACCAAGCTGGGTCCCGAGGAGATAACCCGGGATATTCCTAACGTGGGTGAGGAGAGCCTGCGCGAGCTTGACGAGGACGGGATTGTCCGCGTCGGTGCCGAGGTGGGGCCCGACGATATACTGGTGGGCAAGATTACCCCCAAGGGGGAGACCGAGCTATCGGCTGAGGAGAAGCTGCTGCGGGCAATCTTTGGCGAGAAAGCCCGCGAGGTAAAGGACAGCAGCCTGAGGATGCCCCATGGTGAGTGGGGCAAGGTGATTAATGTCAGGATTTTCTCCCGGGTGGGGGGTGACGACCTGCCCGCCGGCGTCAACAAGTGGGTGCAGGTCTGGGTTGCCCAGAAGCGCCGGGTTTCGGTCGGGGATAAGCTCGCCGGGCGGCATGGCAATAAGGGGGTCGTTGCCCACATTGCCCCCGTGGAAGACATGCCCTTCCTTCCTGATGGCACGCCGGTGGACATTGTCCTAAATCCGATTGGCGTCCCCTCCCGGATGAACCTGGGTCAGGTACTGGAGACCCATCTTGGCTGGGCGGCTAAGGCGCTGGGGTTCAAGGCGATTACGCCGGTATTTGACGGCGCTGACGATACCGCAATTGAGGACGGGTTAGCCAGAGCCTGGCTGGTGCAGAAGGCCGGGGCTCTCGGCGCCAACCCTGACGGCGGGCAGAGGGTGGAGCTTGATATGGCTGAAGCCTGGGTCGCCGGGCAGGGATATGATGGGGAGCAGGTGTTCAGTGATGCCTTCCCCGGTGTGGCAAAAGAGGTCTGTATCCGCCTGTGGCTGGAAGAGCTTGGCATAGCCAGCCGGGAGCTTAACCCGCAGGAGCTGGCACAGGTTGTGGAGAGGGTGAAGATGGAGCGTAACCTGCCGCCGCCGACGGTGGGCAAGCTGGTGTTGCGTGACGGGCGCACCGGCGAGCCATTTGACCAGGTAATAACCGTGGGCTATATCTATATGATGAAGCTCATCCACCTGGTTGAGGACAAGGTTCATGCCCGTTCCACCGGTCCCTACTCACTTATCACCCAGCAGCCGCTGGGCGGCAAGGCCCAGTTCGGGGGGCAGCGCTTTGGCGAAATGGAAGTGTGGGCACTGGAAGCCTATGGCGCCGCCCACAATCTCCAGGAGTTCCTGACCATCAAGTCAGACGATGTTACTGGGCGTGCCAAGACCTACGAGGCAATCGTCAAGAACGAGGATATCTTGCAGCCGGGCGTGCCCGAATCGTTCAAGGTCCTGGTCAAGGAGCTCCAGAGCCTGGGGCTTGCCGTTGAGGTGATTAACCAGGAAGAGGAGGTATTAGTTGAAGGAGCCAAGGCGCTCGAGGCAGAGACCGAGCTCACCGATATAAAGGAATTGGGCTTTAGAGAGGCAGAGGACAGTGCTTGAAGTTAATGATTTTGATGCAGTTCGTATTTCCCTGGCGTCGCCGGAGCAGATAAGGAGCTGGTCTTACCGCGAGGTGACCAAGCCGGAGACCATAAACTACCGCACCCTCAAGCCGGAGAGGGACGGGCTTTTCTGTGAGCGTATCTTTGGCCCGACCAAGGACTTTGAGTGCTACTGCGGCAAGTACAAGCGCATCCGCTATAAGGGGGTCATCTGCGATAAGTGCGGTGTTGAGGTCGCCCGGGCTAAGGTGCGGCGGGAGCGCATGGGGCACATTGAGCTGGTATCCCCGGTGGCTCATATCTGGTTTGCCCGCGGGGTGCCCAGCCGGCTGGGGCTGCTGCTTGACCTCTCCCCCCGGACCCTGGAGAGGGTCTTATACTTCTCTCATTTCATAGTTACCTCGGTGGACGAAGCCGCCAGGGAGGAGGCAGCCAGGCAGCTTGAGGAAAGGTACTCCCAGACAGTAGCTGAGCGCCAGCAGGCGGTAGAGTCCAATATTCGTGAGGTGGAGCAAGGCGGGGCAACGGTGGAGGAGGTAAACCAGCTCCAGCGCAACTTCATAGAAGAGAAGGCGAAACTTGAGGAGCAGCTTACCACTGAAGTGGAGCAACTGAAAGACCTTTCTCCCCGGCAGCTGCTCACTGATAGTCAGTACCATGAGCTCAAGCAGAGGTATGGCAGGGTCTTTGAGGCGGGGATGGGTGCCGAGGCTATCCTTCAGATTTTGAAGGGAATTAATCTGGATGAGATGCGTGCCCAGCTGGTCAGGGAGACCCGTTCTGCTTCAGGGCAGCGCCGCCGGAAGGCGTCCAAGCAACTGCAGGTGGTGGAGTCCTTTCGCCGCAGCGGCAACAAGCCGGAGTGGATGATACTTACCGTGCTGCCGGTGCTGCCTCCCGAGCTAAGGCCTATGGTTCAGCTGGACGGCGGGCGGTTTGCTACCAGTGACCTCAATGACCTCTACCGGCGGGTTATCAACCGCAACAACCGGCTGCGGCACTTAATTGAAATCGGAGCGCCGGAGATTATTATCCGTAATGAGAAGCGGATGCTCCAGGAAGCAGTGGACTCCCTGATTGACAACGGGCGGCGGGGGCGGGCCGTCTCGGTCAGCGGTAACCACCGGCTGAAGTCACTCTCGGACATGCTGCGGGGGAAGCAGGGCCGCTTCCGTCAGAACCTGCTTGGTAAGCGGGTTGACTATAGCGGACGCTCGGTGATTGTTGTCGGCCCCGAACTCAAGCTTCACCAGTGCGGGCTGCCGAGGCGGATGGCGCTGGAGCTGTTCAAGCCGTTCGTCATGCGCCGGCTGGTACAGTCCGGGCTTGCCCATAATATCAAGAGCGCCCGGCGGCAGGTGGAGAGAGCCAAGCCGGAGGTCTATGACATACTGGAGGAGGTCATCAAGGAGCGTCCGGTGATGCTCAACCGGGCGCCGACCCTGCACCGCCTGAGTATCCAGGCTTTTGAGCCGGTGCTGATTGACGGCAGCGCCATCCAGCTTCACCCGCTGGTCTGCTCCGCCTTCAACGCTGACTTTGATGGCGACCAGATGGCAGTCCACGTGCCGTTGTCCAGAGCGGCGGTCAGGGAAGCCAGGGAGATGATGCTGAGCATTCATAACATGCTGCTCCCGAGCTGCGGTGAGCCGGTGGTTGCCCCGACACTGGACATGGTTCTGGGCTGCTACTACCTGACCACCATCAAGACCGGGGCTAAAGGCGAAGGCTCGGTGTTTGGCAGCTTTGAAGAGGCGAAGCTTGCCTGTGACCTTGGAGTGGTTGACCTCAGGGCCGAGATTAAGGTCAGAGACCAGGCAAATCCCGGCGAGCGGCTTAAGACCAGCGTGGGGCGCATCATCTTTAATGAGGTGTTGCCGCCGCAGCTGCGCTTCCTTAATAAAGTAGTTGACAAGACAAGTATCAAGCAGATAATTACTGATTGTTACCGGGTGTTGAGTCATGAGGAGACGGCTGCCCTGCTGGACAATGTCAAGCACCTGGGTTTCCACTACGCCACCCGTTCGGGGACGACCATTGCCATGAGTGATATTGAAGTCCCCGCAAGCAAAGCCAAGCTGCTGGAGGAAGCCGAGGAAAGGATTGCCATTATTGAGAACCAGTATAACCGCGGCTTGATTACCGAGGATGAGAGGTATAATGCTGCGGTAGAGGTATGGATGCAGGCTACCGACCGCATCACCGATACTATCACCCAGACCCTTGACCGCTATGGCGGCGTTTACATGATGGCGACATCCGGAGCAAAGGGGAACATCTCGCAGATTCGGCAGATGGCGGGTATCCGCGGGCTGATGACTGACCCGTCGGGCAAGATTATTGACTTCCCTATCAAGTCCAGCCTGCGCGAGGGCTTGAGTGTCGTTGAGTATTTTATCTCAACCCACGGCGCCCGCAAGGGACTGGCTGATACTGCTCTCAGGACATCGGATAGCGGTTACCTCACCCGGCGCCTGATTGATGTTGCCCAAGATGTCATTATCCTTCAGGAAGACTGCGGGACTACCGAGGGCGTCTGGATATCCGAATCCAGGAAAGGGGAGCTGCTGCCGTCACTCGCCGAGCGAGTGGTCGGACGGATGGCGGCGAGCGACGTGGTAGACCCCGGCACCGGAGAAATCATCGTCAGCAGGAACGAGGAAATTGACGAGGCGAGGCTGGTTAAGATTGCGGCGGCGGGGCTGACCAGGCTCCATGTCCGCTCTCCGCTTGCCTGCCAGGCGCGGCGGGGGATGTGCCAGCGTTGCTACGGGAGGGACCTTGCCCGGGGGAACACCGTTGCCCTCAACACTGCGGTGGGTATAGTTGCCGCGGAGAGCATCGGCGAGCCGGGCACCCAGCTGACCCTGCGTACCTTCCACACCGGCGGTGTGGTGGGGCTGGATATTACTAGCGGTCTGCCCCGCGTGGAGGAGCTATTTGAGGCGCGGTCGCCGAAGGGGCAGGCGGTCATCTCTGAAATAGACGGCGTGGCAGAGATAATCCAGGATGAGACGGGGAGGAGGATAAAGGTATCCAGCCTTGAAATGCTGCGCGACGAGTACCTGCTTCCCGCCGGCTGGCAGCTTGACGTTAGTGATGGCCAATGGGTGGATGTTGACACGATACTCGCCAGCCCCGTGGCGGAGGCTGCCCCGCCATCATCGGAGATAGCGGCTCAGCCCATGGTTGCCCGCGTTGCCGGTGAGGTGGTGGTAGATGACGGGCGCCTGTTTATTAAGTATGAGGAGCGGGACGAGCGGGAGTACCCGGTAACTGCCGCCGCCCGGATTCTTATCCAGGACGGGGATATGGTAACTGCCGGGCAGCAGTTGACCGAGGGCTCCATTAACCCGCAGGATATCCTGCGCATCCTGGGCAAGGAGGCGGTGCAGCAGTATCTGGTTAACGAGGTGCAGAAGGTCTACCGCTCGCAGGGAGTCCACATTAACGATAAGCACATTGAGGTTATCGCTCGCCAGATGCTGACCAAGGTCCGCATTGACTCCTCGGGTGACACCGACCTGGTGCCGGTGGAACTGATGGACCGCTTCCACTATGAGGAGATTAACGCCAAGGAGATCGGAAGAGCACACGTCTGAACTCCAGTCACGAGATTCCATC
>CAYUBP010000062.1:0-7635 GCA_964443115.1 uncultured Dehalococcoidales bacterium
AGATAATGAGCGGTGACTGGAGTTCAGACGTGTGCTCTTCCGATCTTACCCCTGACCGCCGGTTTGACCTGGGTACAGTAGCCTGCGTTGGCTGCTGTACTATGGCGCCGGTCACCGTCATTGACAATAAGCCGCAGGCTAAGGTTGAGCCTACCAGGGTGGATGGCATACTGCTCTCTTTTGAACGCGAGCAGAATGCCAGGGAGAATAAATAGACTCATGCTGGGTGCCTTTAAAGAGATAAAGAGAAACGCCGGGCAAGCCTGGCACAAGGGCAGCAGCAAGCCGGTGATAATGGTGGGCGCGGCTACCTGCGGGCGGGCTGCCGGTGCCCTGGAGGTGCTCGGAGCGATACGGAATGAACTCAAACGGCAGAAGCTGGATATACCGGTGACCGAAGTCGGCTGCATGGGGCACTGCTATGCCGAGCCCATTGTTGTAATCAGCAAGCCGGGCTTCCCGCCGATAGCCTACGGGCATGTCAACCCCGTCGTTGCTGAGAGGCTAATCAGGGAATTCATCATTGGTGATAACCCCTGCCCTGAGTTCGCCCTTGGTGCCCTTGAGGAGAACGAGATTATCCCCGCCCTCGCCGATTTCCCCCGGGCTAAATATGAGAAGAAAGTTCTGCTTGCCAACTGCGGACTGATTGACCCGGAACAGATAGACCACTACATCGCCGGCGGCGGCTACCAGGCTTTGGCAGCCGTCCTTGAGGTGTCGCCGGAGGAGGTCATCAACAGGATAAAAGAGTCAGGGCTGAGGGGTAGGGGTGGCGCCGGCTTCCCCACTGGCAGGAAGTGGGAGCTTTGCCGCAGCGCGCCGGGCAGACTGAAATATGTTATCTGCAATGCCGATGAGGGCGACCCCGGTGCCTTTATGGACCGGGCAATACTGGAGAGCGACCCCCACGCGGTGATAGAGGGAATGATAATCTGTGGCTACGCCGTCGGTGCCCGCTATGGCTATATCTATGTCCGGGCGGAGTACCCGCTGGCGGTAGACCGCGTGTGGACTGCCCTCCGCCAGGCGAGAAAACTGAACCTGCTGGGTAACCGCATCATCGGCAGTGACTTTAGCTTTGACATCAGGCTGTTCCAGGGCTCGGGAGCCTTTGTCTGCGGAGAAGAGACCGCCCTGATTGCCTCGCTGGAGGGCGATGCCGGCACTCCCCACCACCGCCCCCCATACCCCGCAGTCCGCGGTCTCTATGATAAGCCAACCGTTATTAACAATGTCAAAACACTGGCTTATATCCGGCACATAATCAGCACCGGGGAGAGCAACAGCACCGCTGTCTTTGCCCTGGCGGGTAAGATAGTTAACACAGGGCTGGCCGAGGTCCCGCTGGGCACGACCCTGCGGCAGGTCATCTTTGATGTAGGGAGTGGCATCCCTAAAGGCAAGCGTTTCAAGGCAGTGCAAATCGGAGGCCCCTCCGGCGGCTGCCTGCCGGAGGCTGCGCTGGACTTGCCCATTGATTTTGACTCCCTGAGCAATGCCGGAGCCATGATGGGCTCCGGAGGGATGGTAGTGCTGGATGAGGATGACTGCATGGTTGAAATCGCCCGCTACTTCTCCGAGTTTACCCAGCGGGAGTCCTGTGGCAAGTGCACCTTCTGTCGCCTGGGTACAAAGCAGATGCTGGAAGTCCTAGATACCATCACCAGGGGGCAGGGTAAGACCAGCGACCTTGATACGCTCTACCAGCTGGCACAGGATATAAAGGCAGGCTCACTGTGCGGGCTGGGAAAAACAGCTCCCAACCCGGTACTGACCACCCTGCGCTACTTCCGGGACGAGTACGAAGCCCACATCAACGAGGGACGCTGCCCGGCGCTGATGTGCCGCGACCTCATCGCATACTATATTATCCCCGAGAAATGCGAACGCTCCTGCGATGCCTGCGTCGGTACCTGTACGGTGGAGGCGATAACAACCAACAAGAAGAGAATCAAGGTTATTGACCAGGCGAAGTGCGTTAAGTGCGGTACCTGCCTCGTTGCCTGCCCTCCCCAGTACAGTGCCGTTGTAAAGCTATCGCCACCAAGCCTTGTGCCCAGGTAAGAATAAGAAGATGAATACAGTATCAATAATCATTGACGGCAGGAGAGTGACCGCAAACGCCGGGGAGAAGCTCCTCTGGGTGGCACTGGACAACGGCATCTATATCCCTAACCTGTGTGCCCTGCGCGATGCGCTGGAGCCGGCTGCCTCCTGCCGGCTATGCTTCGTGCGGGTAGAGGGTAAGGAGCAACCGGTCACTGCCTGCACCGAAGAAATAACTGAGGGCATGGTCGTGGATACAAAAGGAGCATTGCCGCTGGCACGTGCCGGCTTTGAGCTACTGATGGCTTCTCACCCCGTGGACTGTGCCCGGTGCATAAAGAACCTTGCCTGCGAACTCCAGAAGATTGCCAAACACCTGAGGGTTAGTCTCAAACCCAGACATCTCCGCCGTCTGGTGCGGGAGCTACCCGTAGATGACAGCAACCCGCTATTTACGTATGACCCCAATAAGTGTGTCCTCTGCGAACGCTGCGTATGGGTATGCCGGCACCGTGCCGGAAGCGGCGTCCTCGGCTTCGCCCACCGCGGCTTTGATAGAATAGTCACGACCTTTTGTGATGAGCCCATCGGCATTGATTGCCAGGACTGCACTCAATGTGTCGCCGTCTGCCCCACCGGCGCCCTGGCTTTTAAGAATAGAGAGAAAGCACCCATTTCTCAACGTTGTGCTTAGAAACTAAAACCGGTTGACAACCGGTTTTAGTTTGTGGTATCTTCTATACTAGAACAATCGTTCATAGACGGGGGTCGGGTGAAAAAGCCGGGGGTCAGTGCCACACGGGAACGCATCCTCCAGTTTATCCGCGATTTCATTGATGACCGGGGCTATGCGCCAACGGTCAGGGACATCATGAGAGGCTGCGCGCTTAGCTCAACCGCCGTGGTGCAACACCACCTGAACGTCCTTCAGCGGGAAGGGCGCATCCACCGTGACCCTGAAGTATTCCGCAGCATACAGCTAGCTGACCGGATGAACATGATGAGCGTGCCGCTGCTCGGCACCATCGCCGCCGGCAAACCTGTTCCGGTGCCGACTGCCGAGACATGGACTACCCCAGTAGTCGAGACCGTCATAGTCAGCGATGAATTAACCCGGGGTAAACGGGTCTATGCCCTGCGGGTGAAGGGGCTATCCATGGTGGACGCACTTATTGACGACGGCGATGTTGTACTGGTAGAGCCGGCGACCACCGCTGACGATGGGGATACGGTGGCTGTCTGGCTGAAGAACGAGCAGGAAGTCACCCTGAAAAGAATCTACTTTGAACCGGGGAGGGTCTGCCTCAGACCAGCAAACCGGCTGATGGCACCGGCCTATCACCACCCCGGCAATGTTGAGGTTCAGGGCAGGGTTATCGGGGTGCTGAGAAAGCTGTAACCATCACGCAGAATTATGACGTAGAGAACCGAGACTTTAATGACGGTAAAAATGCTCGTATCAACTCTAGTTATAAGTGTCATGTTGGTTGGTGCCTGCGTCGCCCCACCAGCATCGCCATCGCCAACAGAAATACCGATATCACCTTCGCCGACAGAAACACCAACTCCGACCCAGCCACAGCCTACTAATGTTCCTACCCAGACTCTACCTACACCCTCCGGGGAACAGGGGCTTCCGTGGCCAATCATTACCGGCAATTCAGTAGAGATTTGTCTGAACAGCAGATACTCTGAGCATACTCTTACAGGCAATGCCAGCACCCAGCAAATAGCGAGTGTTCTATGGGCTGCAGGAAAGGCTCCGCTCACAGGGTCATACCGTAATATCTACGTATCTACACCAACTTCAGAGTATCTATACGACCCCGACGCACACATATTAAGCTGGTATTCAAGTCAACCCGTTACAGATAGCGCTTTTACGATTAACTGCGATAGTGACCTCACCTTTGACACCGGTGTTACCTACATGCTGGCAATGCTTGAATCGGTCTCATTGTGGAAGAGCAGCGAGCCAGCAGTGGCGAGCTGCCCGAAACAGACGAGTCTATGCTTTGGCGTACAGGGGGTGAGAGGATTGACCTCCGAGCTCGTTGCTCACTCTTCCGTGCCACAAGGTGACCCTGGATGGCTTCCGGACCCATCAACCGACGGCCAGGATAAAATCGAAGAGGTGCTGGCCAATTTGAATTATTTCAGCGGGTTTTCCTCAAAGAACCTGACACTGCAGGAGGTATCCCAACTCCTGTGGGCAGGATACGGCTGCACTCCCCATACGGCAAACATCGGGGGTAGGCAGGGTTTGACAGTGCCTTCAGCCTTTGCCGAATACTACCTGACAGGTACAATCTATCTAGCCAACGAAAATGGTGTCTACCGCTATCAAAACAGAAATCCGAGCACAGACCTGACCACTACAGACCACAGGCTAGAGCTGGTAAAGTCTAACGACGTAAGGGGCATTCTTGGTTCTGCGGTAAGCGGATTGCCTCAAGCGCCCTGCTATATAATAATCTGCCTCGATTACAGCCGCGTGAGTGGTGCACAAGAGCAAACCTGGGCTGTCCTGGAGACGGGGTTTGTTGCCGCCAACATACTCGTCCAGGCGACAGCAATCGGCCTGGGGTGTAACTTCGAGTCCACTTTGACTACTCAGGAACAAGCCAGCATTCAAGTAGCCACAGGTATACCTTCCTCGCATACGCCCCAGGTTGTCATCAGCATAGGTGGCATGCCCGAATAGCCAGCCAATAAAATTGCTACTATGCTAGAGTTAATCGCTGTGGGCGAGAAGACCAGATGCTGAATCTATAAATGCTATTTAACCTTTAGACTTATTTTACTTTCTGGCTGAATACTGAATTAACCAAACGGGAATGCCTTTTGAATGCACCGTACGAATTGGTCGGTGACTACTTCAGCAGCACAATAGAATACTATCTAAAAAACTGGGGAGAGCCGCCGTTGGCTCTCCCCGTTTAAATGTTTATTAGCCTGTCATGCAATAGAGCTAGTAACCGAAATAGTACTCACTGTCGGTATCCTGGAAGGTCCTTTTACCGTAGACACCTGTAGCAGTAGCGATGTCACACTGTTGACCAAGGGCGGGAACAAATGGACCAATTACAACTTCAAAGGAATCTCCGGGAGCGAGCGAACTGGGTATTGAGGCACTGCTCAGATCATAGACAGAGTCTGTAAGAGCGATCTCAGTCAGGGTGACAGTACCGGTGTTAGTGACGACGAACTTGAAGTAGATGGGCCAAATGCCGCTTGCGTCCAAAGAAGGACCGGGGGGGACATCGCTGTCATACCAGACGTCGCAGACACCCAGGTACTTCTCAACATCAATGGATGGGGCGCCGCTGGTAGAAGGAGTCTTTATTGGAACATCCTGGTTCCCAGTTACACTGGTATGTGCATGGAGAGAAGCGCCATTCCAGTAGCTCGACCCGTAGGCGATGGTCTCGCCGAACGTTACCCCGGTAGACCCCGTTAGCGAACAATGTGCCTCCCAGTAGAAAGCAAAGTCACCTAATGCGGTCAGTGCGTCCGTATTGTACACGATGAAGTGATACTCAATCATTGAGCCATTCGGAACCGGCACAATAGATGGTGGCAGAATCACGTCGAATACTACGCCGGTTGTGCCACCATAGTCTACTCCAGCTTCATAGACCGGGGTAATAGTTCCCGGCGCTGTTCCACGATTAGTCTGCGGACCGACAAAGAAATTCCTAGCTCCGTCAATCCCATAGTCTCCGTCAGCATCCAGATAATCATGCTGTATGGCTATATCGGTATCAAGTCCATCATAACCGGTTGCCACTAGCCGGTAAGGCACCCAGTCGTCCTCGTAGTAGGTCCACAGAAGGCCTCCCATCCACTTACTCTGATCAACTCGCCAACCCTCCAGGTGCCACCTGGTCCATGCCATCGCCGATGTTGGAAACGCCAAGAAAGCCAACAGGGTCAGTGCTAATACAGCCAAGGCTACCTTTTTCATGACATGTCCTCCTCTAAAATAAAACCCGACCTTTAAAAGGCCGGGTTCACCATTGGCTCGCCGCCACCAAGGTGACCAAATACAGATGGCGGTTCATTGCCTCCTCATTACCTGATTACCAGCTTGTGAAGTCAGCTCACCTTCCCATCCAGTCCTAAAGATACCATTACGTATCCCCATCAGCCAATTCCCATTCTAGCCCCCCACCTTGAGGTGGTCAAGTCATCAGACATCACTTTACCTACAAATTTTCGGAATATTTCACCAATTCGCACTTTTAGATTTTCTAATAGTTGCCAGCGTCTGATACTTGACCTTCTGGCCGTTCCCAGATTAGAGTTATTATCGGGAGATTGCTTAGACTTGTACAGGTTGATGAACTCTACTGCCGTATGTGTACTGTAAGTTGCTGCCTACTGATGTTAGCCCCCCTGCGTCGGTCTTTGCTATTGCACCGCAGCCTTTCTTGCCTTATATCGGTAACAGGAAAATGACGCAAAAAGGAGAGCTTGGGTAACAGTTATTTTTGACGCAATATGCAGTTCGTCAGTCCAAACACTAGCCATCCCATCGCCCGTAGCTGACGATTTCAGTTAGGGGCTTGCGTCGCTTTGGCCCGGGCTGGTCGCCGGGATAGCCCAAAGGAGTGAAGGCAATGGGACATACATTGTCGGGCAAGCCCAGCACCTCCTGAGCTGCTTTCATGTCGAACGCAGAAATCCAGCAAGTGCCCAGCCCCAGGCTGGTCGCTGCCAGAACCAGGTGGTCCAAAACTATAGCTGCATCAATATCACAGTAGTTCTTGCCGTCGCTTCGCACCCAGGCCTGGTCAGGAATCCCACAGGCACAGATTACCACAGGAGCCCGGACAAACCAATCCCTATCATAGATACGTCTCAGTTCGGACTCCCTGCCCCGCGTGTGCATCACAATTAACCTGAACGGCTGCATATTATCTGCCGTTGGTGCCAAGCGAGCCGCCTCCAGCACCTTTTTTAGCTTTTCTGTCTCCACCTCATCAGTCCTATACGACCGGACACTGTACCGTTCTGCAGCCAGCCTTAAAAAGTCCATAGCCAAATCTCTGTGGGGCTTCCGCGGCTTTGGCCATCTTATTAAGCCAGAGAGAGCGCGTTTCGCTTCCTTTGGATGTCTGATTATCGAAAACCATCGCCGCGGCTTTAGAAAGTATGATTTATACGAGGATCGTTCCCTAAGTGACATGACTCCGTGTCCCCCCGTCATCGTCGGCAAATATTGTAGCACTTATCTGGCGAGAATTCTATAAATCTCTGAAGAATCCCCATCTCAGATGGAGGAAACATAGACGGAGTCGCCAAGGCTACTCCGTCTATCCATGGCCGGTGCTGACTACTGCCGCCGCTTGAAATTGCTGGCAGAGCAGCCACCGATACCTCCTGAAATGAGGATGTCTTTCCGCATAAGAACCTCCTGTCTCTATACTATCTGCTATCACACAGTCTCCCGTATTTGATTACAGGGTGGTAGTGGTACTACACACAGCAATCGGAGCATTTTCTAACCGATTCCTCACGTTGCACGTCAAGCAGAACATGCGCTATCATTGGTAGGATAATAAGAAGATGTTCATATTCGCA
>CAYUBP010000063.1:0-7627 GCA_964443115.1 uncultured Dehalococcoidales bacterium
ACGATGCCAGGTTGGCAGCCGCATTCGGCAAGCTGGCAGCCATTGCCCTTATGAACAGCCGGACACTGGAGTCGCTGGAACAAAACCAGCGCATTCTACAGAAACGGGAAAGATCCTTGACCAGGGAAAGAGACCTGCTCCAGATTGTCACCGAGAATACGGACGCAATGCTTGCCTACTTTGACCGCAGCTTTAACTTTATCAGGGTTAATTCAGCTTATGCCCGGGGTTCCGGATACACAGTGGACGAGCTTATCGGTAAAAACCATTTTGCCCTGTTCCCCAACGGCGAAAATAAAGCCATATTTGAAAAGGTCAGGGACACCGGTGAGCCGGCGGTATTCCGTGATAAGCCGTTTGAGTTCAAGGACCAGCCATGGCGCGGTGTCACCTACTGGGACTGGACATTGATTCCGGTCAAGGATTCTACAGGCTATGTGCAGGGACTGGTGCTGTCCCTCATTGAGACTACCGAGCGTAAGAAAGTTGAGCAACTCAAGGACGAGTTTATCGGTCTGGTCTCCCACGAGCTACGCACCCCGCTAACGGTAATCATAGGTTCGCTTGGTACTGTCCTTAGCGAGTTTGCCCGTCTTGCCCCCCGGGAGGTAGAGCAACTCCTGCGGGATGCCATGATAGAGGCGGAGACGCTATCTCATCTTCTGGCGAATTTACTTGAGCTCTCCCGTGCCCAGGCGAACCAGCTTTCTCTCCATACTGAACAGGTCAGGGTTGACATGATAGCCCGAAACGCAGTTGATAAAATTAGACGCTATTTTTCATCGCGCCAGCTCGTGCTGGATTTTCCTGAGAACCTGCCAGAGGTCAATGCTGACGCTCTGAGGCTGGAGCGTATCTTCTATAACCTGCTGGAGAACGCCGTGAAGTATTCGCCCGCCGGCAGCCAGGTGCGGGTCTTCTGCCAACCCGAAGCCGGGCGTCTGGTAATTGGCGTGGCTGACCAGGGGACTGGCATATCCCACGAAGACCAGAGCCGGCTTTTCAAGCCGTTCCAGCGGCTGGAGGGCGAAGTCAGAGAGGGGGCAGGGCTGGGGCTCGTGGTCTGCCACCGGCTGGTGGAAGCTCACGGCGGACGTATTTGGGTTGAGTCGCAGCCGGGAAAGGGTTCCACTTTCTACTTCACACTGCCTTTACCACTTGCGGCAGCGGAGCCAGCCGTCTAGTATTCAGGCGGTCAGGTGAAGCTGGTCGTATTTGATTTTATCAGACACCGGTTGATTTCCTGCCGCTATACGATAAGACAACACAAATGTCATGATTTTGTAACTTTTTCGGCGCTCATTTTATGACTTTTCCACTCGCAGCTTCATAAAATGTCCCGGAATACGGTTGAATAAGATGCGTATTATCTGTTGTGGCAAGCAGGTGCTGGACGCTGCCCGGGTCAAGATTAACCCGAGTCCAGCACCTGCTAAGGCGGTAATCTTTGAGTCTTGATTTCAGGAGGTAGGAAATGGACAATCTGGCTATAGTCAATAAGGTGATAGCCGAGCACCACGCCATCAGGGGACATATCAGGCTTGCCGGGGAAACAGTAAACGATTTTGAAGCTCTAGCCACCGCACGGAGTACATATGCCAGCTGGTCGCAGAGCTCAATACAGGAGCTAGCCGACGTCCAGGCGAAATTGCAGCAGGCTGTCAGCTATCTCAGTGAGGGGCTAAGGAATCACTTCCGGCTTGAGGAAGAGCTGCTGCCACCCCTGCTTGGAAAACTGCTCATGGGTGCGCTGGCTCTTGAACACGAGGGGATAAGAGGCAAGCTGGCTGAGGCTAAATCTAAGATAGTTGACAGGTCGCTTGACGGGTTGAGCCAGAAAGAGCTGCTGAGCGTAAAGTCGGATATACAGCAGACAATGTCCAACCTGTCTCACATGATTGAGGAGCATGCCAGCCGGGAGGAAATCATCCTGGGCATGGCGAAGAGGGTGCTGGAAGACAGGGGGCAGAGCGAGGGCTAGCATGGAGGGCGGTTATGCCGGATGAAGCTACCGAACTGCTGGATACGGCAATATACAGGGAGATTGTGTCCCATGCCCAATATATTGCAGGGCAGGGCAAGACTAGCGACCCCGGCGCCCGGGCGCTGATGAAGGAGCTGGCCGGTGAAGAACTGAAGCACTCCCATCTGCTGATGAATCTCAAAGAAAAGGGGATAACGGAGCGCGGCTGGCATAGGGAAAGGGTGCCGGACCTGAGACTAAGCGAGTACCTGACCGGACCCGAAACGCTGGAGGGGGCAGGGCTGCAGGATACACTTGCCTTCGCCATAAAGCGCGAACATCAGTCTGTCCAGTTCTACTCCGGCATGATGGGTGTACTGACAAGTAAGTCTGCAAAGCGCCTCTGCGAGCGGCTAGCCGGGGATGAACTCGGGCATAAGCTGAAGCTGGAGGTGCTCTATGATAACCTCTTCTATAAAGAAGCCTGAGCAGAGCAGCATAGCTACGAGTAAGTTTATGCCTGAAATGTCTCTTAGCAGCCTCAATGAAAAGGGATGGACTCTCGCTGATAGCCGGCACCACCTGCTGGGCAGCTTGCAGGGCAGGCATGCAGATTCTTATATATTGCTTGTCCTGCTTGGGGAAAAGAACAGGTTTGGTGCCAGCTACTTCAAGATACTTTTGCAGAAAAAGTCCGGTGAGATGAGCCAGCCGGTGCTTACCGGGCTTTTCAGCCGGGGGAGCTATCCCGCCTACAACTGGATTGAGGTTATCAGCCTGGCACCAGTAGTCAGATTCTATTCAGGCAATGAAAATCTTGATATTGCGCCGGGGGGATTGTCTCACCGGCTGTTGCAGCTGCTGGCTGACCTGATTCCGCTGGGGGGGCACCTCATGATTGAATATGATAGCCCTGCCCATAGGGAGACTGCCCGTGCCCTAGCTGTGGGCGTTCCGCCGGCAGCTACACCCCTGGGCTATCTAATGTTCCTGGTTGGGTGCGGCGCCGGTTACAAGGACTGGCACTTTGCCGAGGGGGGAGCGGAGGGGTCGCGCAAGCTACAGGGCTATAAGGCGCTGAATAGACAGCACGCAGAAATCAAAGCCAGACAGATGGAACGTGAGCTTAACGAGTTTCTCAAGCTATCTCAGGCTGACGGCTCGGAACTAAAAAGAGCCGCCCGCAGCCGTGCCATGGACGTACTGAGCAGGCTAAAGCAAACGGGTCTTCTCTCCGGCTAGATACCCGGCACGCAGCCGGGTGCTCTTACCATCAGCACCGGTACGCAGGCGGAGCGGAGTATGCGGTCCGCCACGCTCCCCCAGACCCAGCGGCTGACTCCGGAGCGCCCGTGTGTGGCAATAATGATGAGGTCTATCTCAGCCTCGGTGGCGTATTTGGCAATGCTCTCCGCAGTCGCCCCGCCCAGCAGTACCTCCGTCTGGGCTCTCGCTTCACCGTATTTTGCCTGGCTTGCCAGATTACCAAGGTATTTCTCGGCTTCAGCTCTTCTCTCAAGATTGAAACGCTGTATGTCCTTCTCGCTGAACATGCCAACCCAGTCTCCGCCCATGGGGGCACCATCAAAAGGCTCAATAACACGGAGGAAAACTACGGTCTCCACACCACACCCGCCGGCAATTGACTCTGCGTGGGGGAGCACGCACTCCGCCAGCTCTGAACCATCCAGAGGCACCAGTATCTTTTTGTACATCCTGTCCTCCCTCCTCATCTTAGCTGAGGCTCCATACTATGCTTACTCTGTAGATTCTAGCCTGCAACGGGTGGAAAAGTTATAACATGGAGGGAGAAAAAGTTACAAAAATATAAACTTTCGGGGGGGCTATTCTCTTAATTTGCCCATACAGCGTCTAGCCGGTAAGCCTCAGTGCCTGGGCGCTCAGGCGCCTCACGATGCTCATGACCATGAGTGCCATGGCGACGACGATAGCAAAAAGTATGACCACGTAAATCGCCACCGAGCCAAAACTGAGCCCCGATACGCTGAGGTCAACCACTGGCTTGACCACGTAAAAGGTGGGGAAGATATAGCCTACCCATGAGGGTATCTGGGGGAACATGAAAACGATGGCGGGACCGAAGAGCAGGAGACCGCCAAACTTCCACGTGGCAAAGAGGGTATTAATGTCCTTGATAAAGGCTCCGGCTATCAGTCCGAACTCGGCTGCCATAATTGCCCCGAGGAAAAGGACCAGGACAAGCGCCAGCGGCGAGTTGCCGAAGCTGGTGCTGATTGCCAGTGTCAGTACTCCCATAATTATTGCCAGGACTGTGCCGATGAAGCCCTTGGCGATGAAGATATCGCCGATGGTAGCCGGTGTCACGCTGAGAGCCAGAAGAGTGCGGCGCTGCTTTTCATTAATCAGGGACGAAGCAGGCAGCATCATGCCGCCGAAGAATACAGCCATCAGCACCGTCAGGGGCAGGAGACGGTCATTCCAGGGCAGGCTGGACTCCTCCCCGAGCGCCACGGTGTCAATGTTCACCGGCAGCGTGGCGCCGTTTATTTCGCGAATGACGTCAGACAGCACCACGGGGATGACCGTCCGGTTTTTCACCAGGCTCTCGCCCCAGATATAAGCCTTGAGGCTGATTGCCCCGGACGAAAGGGTAGTGTCAAAATTGGCGGGTAGCACAATGCCCATATCCACGGCGCCGCTGGAGGCAGCCGACCTGAGGTCAGCCTCATCCTCGTAGACCTTCAGGCTGATGCTCTGGGAGGAATTAAGTACACTCACCAGCCGGGACTGTCCCTCGTCAAAAACACCCAGCTTGGCACGGTCGGTGAAGATATCGCCAAAGGCGAGGTTTATAAAGAGCGCCAGCAGAACCGGCATGACCACCGCCATGACCAGGACAACGTCCTTGGGCCCGTGAAAGACCTCGGTTCTTATGAGTGACCAGACACGTTTTAGGTTCATTGGTAACGCCTCCTCAGTGCCGCCATGCCCAGCCAGAGGGCGACCGCAGCAATCCCGGCAAGGATAGCCATGTTGGGTGCCACATCACCCCAGCCGGCGCCATAGTTGGCAACGCGGTTCACCGTGTCAGTTAGGTAATATGATGGAATTACCCTGGCCCAGTCCGAAATAAGCCCCGGTATGACCGTGCCAAAGCCCGGGACAGCCATCAGGATGAGGATAAGCATACCCCAGCCGGTTACTGCCATTACGTCACGGGCAAGCGAGGCTAGCAGGAAGCCGATGCCGACCACCACGAAGCTCCCAATGATGAGTGTCGTCAGCATGATAACAGGTTCCTGGCTGAACCCGCCGACCAGCGCCATGAACAGGACTGCCTGCCCCAGTGCCAGCCCCACCCCCAGAATCCCCTTGGCAAGAAAGAGATCAGAGATGCGCATGGGTGTCACCAGCAGCGCCCGGGCGGTGCCCTGGTCAATCTCAACCGTAATCAGGCTGGCGAGCGTCAGGATTTCCACAAGCAGGATAAAGACCGCCAGCAGGGGACGCATGCGGTCTCTGAGTGCTATCTGGTCGCCCAGCATGTTGGGCCCCACGATTTCCTCGGCAATACCAAGGCTCAATGCTTGCCCCGTCTGGGCGTAGGCTAGCTCCTTGATCAGTGTCACAATAGCGGTGCTCACTTCGGGCGGCGCCGTGGATGAATAGTAAACGGTGACCTCCGGTTTGCCGCCGGTTGACCAGGCATCCATGATATCGGCGGGCAGGGCAATGGCTACCTGGTACTTGCCATCAAGCACCACTTGCCTGAGAGCTTCCTCGCTCTGGAAAAACTCAATGTCGACCCCTTCCTGGGCGGTTAGCTGGGAAAAAGCCGGCGGTACCACGGGCGCATACATCCCCAGCTTTAGCTCCTCATCAACCTCCGAGGGCAGCAGGAAGTAGATGCCTGCATAAAAGACCAGCCCGACAATAGTAATCAGCATGTAGAAGCGGTTGCTCATGAAGAGCGCCAGGTCTTTCCTGAGCAGCGCCTTAACGGTGCGGGCGTTCATTCGGTGAGCCTCCGCCCCGTAATCTTGATGAATATGTCCTCAAGGGTTGCCTCCTCGCTGTGGAGGGTGACCACTTTCTCCCTCTGAAATAGCTCCTCCACAGCCCGGGCGGTAGCTTTGGTATCCATGCCTATTTCGCGTTTCTCCAGGCTGCCGCCTGTCACGGCTACCTCAGCGACCAGTGAGCGCTTGCCGTACTGCTGCTTGAGGTGATGCGGCGTGTCTATCGCCGCTATTCTGCCCTGGTTCATAAAGGCGACACGGTCGCAAAGCTTGTCTGCCTCCCACATATCATGCGTGGTCAGGAAAATGGTGGCACCCCGCTTGCGCTCTTCCAGAATTATATTGCCGATAGCCTCGGACGACACCGGGTCGAGACCGGCGGTCGGCTCGTCCAGAAATATAATCTGCGGCGAATTGACCAGCGAGCGTGCCACCATCAGCCGCTGTTTCATGCCTTTTGAGTAATTGGCTACCTTGTCCTTTTCCCTTCCGGCAAGCCCGACTCGCTTCAGGAGGGCATAGCCGTTAAAATCAGCGGCGCTGAAAAGTTCGGCAAACAGTGAAAGGTTGTCCAGAGCGCTCATCTGCTCGTAGAGGTTGGCCTGCTCAAAGCAGACGCCGATTCGGGACTGGACTTCCTTGGTCTCCTTGGCTACATCGTACCCCAGCAGAACAGCCTGCCCTTCTTGTGGTCTTAGCTGCCCGGTAAGCATCTTGACCGTGGTCGTCTTACCAGCACCATTGGGTCCGAGAAAGCCGACAATCTCGCCGCTGTCCACCTCAAAGTTGATATGGTCTACCGCTAGGAGACTGCCGTAGCGGTAGGTCAGGTCCTGGACAATAATGGACTTATCTGGCATGTTAGCTGTCCTCCTTCTCAAAAAGGGCAATGTCTTTCTTAAGAAAACCGTAAAACATGATATGCGTAAGCTGTTTGATAAGGCTCATGTTATCCCTGAAACCCTCCAGCGATTGCGACTTGCTGGCAAAGCCAGCCTTTAATGCGTCAAGATAGATAAGCAGAGCCTCGTCATCCAGCGATTCATCAATATAGCCCTGTTTCCTGCCATCGGCAAGCATCTCACGCCAAAGCGGCTTTATCTCGCTCTCGTAAATTTCATCAATGAAGGGCGCTATGGTCTTGTCCTGGCTTACTATCTTGTTGACGACCTCGGTATTTAGCTCGGACGCAAAGTCAAGCTTGCCGCTGATAATGCCGGCTATTTTCCGGGGAAAGGGCAAGTCTGAACGAATTAGAGTGCGGTTGCGCTCTATGTTTTCCCTCACCAGTATCTTGATGACTTCGTAGAGCAGGGACTCACGCCCTACAAAGTTGTTGTAGATAGTGGTAGGGGAGACGTGAGCCTCTTTCGCTATAGCCTCCAGGCTTACCTTTTTGACATCGTGCGTCCGGCGGAAGAGAGAGATAGCGGCAGCAAGAACCCTCTGGCGCCTGTCCGTTTTCTTTCTGGTCGTTTTCATCGCAGCATACTTGTAATTATGTAGTATTATACTGCGAATCTACAACATGTGTCAACACAGGCGCAAAGAGTTGACCCCGGCGGAAAAAGCCAGTTAGAATAGTCTATTCTATCAGCAAGTATCCTCCTGATGCCGGGGATTAACATTACATGCTGAGCTATCTCAAAAGCAAGATAACGGA
>CAYUBP010000064.1:0-1696 GCA_964443115.1 uncultured Dehalococcoidales bacterium
GGTTCAATAAAGGAGCAGTCTGCGCTCCTTACCCGGCTGATTAGTGACCTGCGCGACCTGTCGCTGGCTGAGTCGGGTCAGCTGAAGCTTGACCTTGTCCCCACCGACCTTGTTGACCTGGTGCGGCGTAAGTTGTTGCAGGCAGAGGTGCCAGCGCGCGAGAAAGGCATCCAGCTCCAGATGGGTTCTGTGGAGCAGGAGCTTAAGGTGACTACCGACCCCGGCAGGATAGAACAGGTGCTTGCCAACCTGCTGACCAATGCCATCCGCCATACTCCGTCCGGCGGCAAAATCACAGTCTCCCTGCTTAGGGTGACCGGTGACGTAAGTCGGGGCATTGCGAAACCGAGCGCAATAATCTCGGTGGCTGATACCGGAGAGGGGATTGCCCCGGAACACCTGCCCCATATCTTTGAGCGCTTCTACCGGGCGGGAGACTCGCGCGCCAGGGCTGAGGGCGGAACAGGGCTGGGTCTGACTATCGTAAAGCAGATGGTTGAAGCCCATGGCGGCAGGGTGTGGGTTGAAACCGAACCGGGGAAGGGGAGCACCTTCTACGTGGCGCTTCCTCTGGTTAAATAGCTCTGATGGTGCTTAGCCGCCGGTCTTTGCGGGACTGGCTAGATGGCAAGCCTTAGCGCGGCGGCTTTAACCTGAAAGCGGGCGGGAGCCTGTCCCAGAAGCTCGCCGTCAGCCTGGACGGACACCTGCTGCGCCGACTGTATCTCTACCTCTTTCGCTTTCCTGGAGGTGACCTTGGGGTGCGTTAGGTGTGTGCCCCGGTAGATTCGGGGTAGCGAATGAAGGAGGTCTGGTTTCCCCAGATTGCCGATTATTATGACATCAAGCAACCCGTCAGCAGGGTCGGCATCGGGCGCGACCAGCATGCTACCGCCGCCGTATTTCCCGTTGCTTATTATCACCGTGCAGACCTTTCTCTCTTCGGCTGCGCCGTCCACATTTAGCAGTATTTTTCTGTTGCGGTAAGCGAGGAAGGCGGCAAGCAGCCCCACCAGGTAGGACGCCTTGCTACCCAGGGCTTTGTATTTCTGAGTGGTCGTCCTGACTATTTCGGCGTCCAACCCCAGTCCGGCAAAGTTTACAAAGAGCCGTCTCAATGTCTGTCCCTTGCTCGTGTACTCCACCATACCAAGGTCTACCGTGAGCCTTCTCGTGCCAAGGAGGCGCTGGCAGGCTTCCTCGTAATGGCGGGGGATACCAATGGTGCGGATGTAGTCAGAGCCGGTTCCCGTGCTTATGATACCCAGCGTAGTGTTCCCCAGACTGCCGGCTTCGTACAGTCCGTTCACAATCTCGTTCACCGTCCCGTCGCCGCCCACCGATACCACCAGCTCGCAGCCGTCTTTGGCGGCTGATTTAGCCAGCTCAAGGGCATGCCCCGGCGCTTCGGTTACACGGTGCTCAAATTTGAGACCGGCGTCTTTTAGCCTCTGGCTGACCTGCTGCCATACCTTTGCCGTCCTGCCGGCGCCGGCAGCCGGATTAACGATTACTCTTGCATATGGCAAATGTTTGACCTCGTCGGGATGCCCGGTTTCTTTTAAATGGATAAGAATGATTCTAGAGTTTAACACACCGGCAACGGGAATTAAACAGTATACGTAGTGGCGATTTCCGGGGGGCTGCTCGCTCCTGGTTGGCGGAACGTGTCATTGCGAGGAGCGCAGCGACGAAG
>CAYUBP010000064.1:1706-7546 GCA_964443115.1 uncultured Dehalococcoidales bacterium
CAATCTGTTCACTCTGAGATTGCTTCGCTCCGCTCGCAATGACAACTATGATTCGGGGAAAAGATTTCAGGCGGTTTCTTGACAAGAGGCTCTCCAGCCGATTAGACTTCCTAGAAGCGAGAAATGTCAAGGTGCGGTCTCCGGAAGGAAGCTTACAGGTATATCCAGGCGCTGCTGAACAAGCCGCCTATTGGCGCATCAGGGCTGGATACGGTGCTGGCGGTCTCGCTTGAGGAGCTCAAGCAGCTCAAAGAAGGTGTTGCCGACCCGTCTCTGTCGCTGGTAGCCTCGCTGAAGAGACTGCTCAGTGGTACGGTAACCGAGGCTGAAATTGACGCTCACCTGGTGCTGCCGTTCCTGGAGCAGTAAGGAAGCGGCAGCACGGTCACGGGAAGGAGGGCATTGTTAGTGCCCAGGCGCAGTGACATTAATAAGGTCATGATTATCGGCTCGGGTCCCATCGTTATCGGTCAAGCCTGCGAGTTTGACTACTCGGGCACGCAGGCGTGCAAGGCGCTGCGTTCGCTCGGCTACGAGATTGTTCTGGTAAACTCAAACCCGGCAACAATCATGACTGACCCGGGCATGGCGGACGTAACATATATTGAGCCGCTCAACCTGGATACAATGGTAAAAATTATTGAAAAAGAGCGCCCGGATGCCATTCTGCCCAACCTCGGCGGGCAGACCGGTCTGAATCTTAGCGCCAGCCTGGCGCGGTGCGGCGCTCTTGATAAGTATAATGTCAAGGTCATTGGCGTGGAGCCTGATGCCATCAAGCGGGGTGAAGACCGGCTCGCCTTTAAGGAGACCATGACCGAGCTGGGCATTGATATGCCTAGGAGCAGGGTTGCCTGTAGCCTGGAGGAAGCCGAGTCCATCGCCGCCGAGCTGGGCTATCCGGTGGTTGTTCGCCCTGCCTACACGATGGGCGGTACGGGCGGCGGACTCGTCTATAATATTGAGGAGCTGCGAATCATTGCTGGTCGCGGCATCGCCGCCAGCATGATAGGGCAGGTTCTTATTGAGGAGTCCGTTGAAGGCTGGGAAGAGCTGGAGCTGGAGATTATCCGTGACTCAAAGAACCAGAAGATAACGGTATGCTTTATTGAGAACGTTGATGCCATGGGTGTCCACACCGGCGATTCGTTCTGCACGGCGCCCATGCTGACCATAGACCCGGCTTTGCAGAAGCGCCTCCAGGATTTCTCATATAGTGTTGTGGAGAAGATAGGCGTCATCGGCGGTACCAATATCCAGTTTGCCCATGACCCTGCTACGGGGCGCGTGGTCATAATTGAGATTAACCCCCGTACGTCGCGCTCTTCAGCGCTTGCTTCAAAAGCTACCGGCTTCCCCATTGCTCTTATCTCAGCCAAGCTGGCTGCCGGATTAACACTGGACGAGATTCCGTACTGGCGCGAGGGCACTCTGGAGAAGTACACGCCGTCCGGTGATTACGTGGTGGTGAAGTTCGCCCGCTGGGCGTTTGAAAAGTTCCGTGATGCCGAAGACCGCCTGGGGACGCAGATGCGCGCCGTGGGCGAGGTGATGAGCATCGGCAAAACCTATAAAGAGGCTCTACAGAAGGCGATTCGCTCCCTGGAGACTGGCCGCTTTGGTCTTGGCTTCGCCAGAAACTTCCACGAGAAATCACTTGACGACCTGATGCAGATGCTGAGCCATCCCACCAGTGAGCGGCAGTTCATCATGTACGAAGCCCTGCGCAAGGGTGCCGATGTCCAGGAACTGCACCGGAGGACCTTTATCAAGCCCTGGTTCATCCAGCAGATGAAGGAGCTTGTTGAGCTGGAAGAAGAAATTCTCAGGTACAAGGGCGGGAAACTGCCGGGAGAGCTGCTGCTAAGGGCAAAGAAAGACGGTTTTGCCGATAAATACCTGGCTAAACTACTCGGAATCAGGGAGAAGGAAATCCGGGAGCAGCGGACTGGGATGGGTGTGGTGGAGGCGTGGGACTACGTGCCGGTAAGCGGTGCGGAGAATGCCAAGTATTACTACTCCACTTACAATGCGCCTGACCGCACCTCGGTGAGTGAACGGCCCAAGGTGATGGTTCTTGGCGGGGGGCCCAACCGTATCGGGCAGGGGATTGAGTTTGACTACTGCTGCGTCCATGCCGCCTTTGCCCTTCGTGACATGGGCTACGAGACCATCATGGTCAACTGCAACCCGGAAACGGTCTCCACCGACTACGATACCTCGGACAAGCTTTACTTTGAGCCGCTCACCGTGGAGGACGTAGTCAGCATCTATGAGAAGGAGAAGCCCATCGGGGCTATAGTGCAGTTTGGCGGCCAGACGCCGCTCAACATCGCGGCTGAGCTGGAGCAGGCCGGTGTCAGGATACTGGGCACTTCGGTCAACTCCATAGATATTGCATCCGACCGGGGACGCTTCAGCCAGGTGATGAAGAAGTACGGTATCCCTATGCCGGAGGCGGGGACCGCCAGCAACCTGGGCGAAGCCCTGGTTGTGGCGGAGCGCATTGGCTACCCTCTTATAGTAAGACCTTCATATGTGCTGGGGGGGCGGGGAATGGAGGTAGTGCACGATGAAGAGGAGCTCCGGATGTACGTGGCGGCGGCGGTGGGCGTCACACCGGACCGCCCTATCCTCATTGACCGCTATCTTGAGAATGCCATTGAGACCGAGGCGGACGCCCTTGCCGACGGCAGGGATGTTTTTATCCCGGCTGTCATGGAGCACATTGAGTATGCCGGTGTGCACTCCGGGGATGCTGCCTGTGTTATCCCGCCGGTGAGCATATCGCAGAAACACATTGACACTATTGAGGAGTACACGCGGCGCATCGCCGGCGAACTCCAGGTGGTTGGCGTGATGAATATCCAGTATGCCATCTGCAAGGATGTCGTCTATGTGCTGGAAGCAAATCCGCGGGCTTCGCGCACGGTGCCGCTTGTCTCCAAGGTCTGTGCTATCCCCATGGCGCACCTGGCTACCCGGCTAATGCTGGGAGAAAAACTTGGTGACCTTGGTCTGAAGAACAGGGCGATTCCCCATTTCGGCGTTAAGGAAGCCGTTTTTCCCTTTAACATGTACCCTGAGGTAGACCCCCTGCTCGGGCCGGAGATGAGGTCCACCGGTGAAGTCCTCGGCATTGCCGATTCTTTCGGGCTTGCCTACTGGAAGGCGGAGGAGGCAGTAACGCCACTCCCGACCGGGGGCGCCGTGCTCATCACCGTCTCCGAGCGGGACCGCCCGGCGGTGAGGGAGGTAGCCCGGCAGTTTGCCGACCTCGGTTTTGGAATCAGGGCGACCGCCGGCACGCATGCATTTCTCCAGAGCCAGGGCATCCGGGCGGAGCCAATCCTCAAGGAGCACGAGGGGAGGCCTAACATCACGGATGCCATCAAGAACAAGGAGATTCAGCTGGTAATAAATACGCCGGCGGGGAAGCTGAGCAAGTACGATGACTCATACATACGCAAGACGGCGATAAAGTACAAAGTACCCTACATCACGACTTTGCCCGCTGCCATGGCTGCTGCCAGGGGAATCGCCGCCTACCGGCAAGGTAAGACAAGCGTGAAGTCCCTCCAGAGCTACCACCAGAATATAGCGGGGAGCGCAGAGAGCCAGCGTTTATAAGCATGAGGCTTTATCACTTTCTGTCATAAATACTCAGCCCTGAGTTGTCTCCGGTGCATGACATATCGCCCGAAGTTCCCCTGCAATCTTCATAATAACCTAACAATCCTGAGTCATACTATTAAATAAATGCGATAGTAAGGCATAACCCGTGGAGTAGCGGATAAGCGGCTGGCAGTGTGGGGAGCATGCTTATGTTAGGCAGAATCAAGACCGGGCGTGTTGGAAAGCTAAGGGTATTTGAGAGAAAGTCTATAATAAAAAGCAGGGGCGTCGCGCTGCTGCTTTGCGCATCACTGCTGCTCAGCCTGGCTGCCTGTTCCGGCGGCGAAATAGCTGTTAGCCCTGCTGGTGATAGCCTGGATTCAGAAGGGCAGGTCCCGTCCGAAAATGGTGAGCCGGCTCCCCGCCCGGCGGGCTGGTCGGAGGAGACTCACGGTAATAGCATAGACCCCGACTATGAAGTAGTCTTCCCCCAGGACAGGGTTAACCAGCTAAAGATTACTATCTCCCCGGATGACTGGAAAGCAATGCAGTCAAATATGACCGGGCTGTTCGGGGCGCGGGGGGTAAAGCAGCCCGGCGCGGTTCCCGGGGATGGCGGTCGTCCTGATGCTGGCGGTTTACCCGGCGGGGGCAGAGGCGGCTTTCCCTCGGAGAATCCGATGTGGGTTCCAGCCACTGTAGAGTTCAACGGCATGACCTGGACGAACGTCGGCGTGCGGTACAAGGGCAACTCGTCGCTCAGGAGCGGCTGGAGCAGCGGCACGCTGGAGCTGCCCCTGAAGCTGGACTTTGACGAGTTTGAGGATGAGTACCCCGAGATTGAAGACCAGCGGTTCTACGGCTTCAAGCAGTTGTCCCTGTCAAACAGCTTTGGTGACGGCACCTACATGCGGGATAAGATTACGGCTGAGCTCCTTGAAGAAGCCGGTCTGGTAGCGGCGGAGACCGCCTATTATAACATCATCCTGGACTATGGAGGGGGACCTGTAGACCTGGGCATCTATGTCGTGATTGAGGTCATTGACGATACGGTTATCAACCATTACTTCAGCGATGATTCGGGTAATATATACGAGGGTGACGGGCCGGGTGTGAGCCTGGAAGAGGGTACTTCCAGCCGTATCCAGGGCAGCTTCCTTAAGGAAAACAACCGCCAGGAGGCTGACTGGAGTGATATTGAAGCTCTCTACGATGTCCTGCATTCGGGGCAGCGCACCTCAGACCCCGGGGCGTGGCGGAAAAGCCTGGAGTCAATATTTGATGTGGATGCCTTCCTGGAGTGGCTTGCCATCAGCGCCATTATTCAGAACTGGGATACCTATGGCTCCATGTCGCATAATTTCTACCTCTATCATGACCCGGAGACAGGCTTGCTCACCTGGATATCATGGGACCATAACATGGTGCTGGGAGTCGGCGGCAGGCTGAGAGGGGATGAAAGAGAGATGGAAATGCGCGGCGGTGCGCCGCTGCCCGGAGGGGGGATGAGAGACAGCGTATCTCTGGACAGGGCGGATGTGGGGGATGAATGGCCCCTGATACGCTATCTGCTGGACGACCCGACCTATTACGAACAATATGTTCAACATATTGAGGAGACAATCAACGGAGCTTTCAATCCGGGAAAGATGGAGAAGAGGTGCAGGGAGCTGGCGGAGCTTATTGCGCCGTATGCAGCCCCGGAGTCCGGCGCAACCGCTTTTGAGACCGCCGTTGAGAATTTGATTAGCCGTATCTACGAGTGTTTTCAGGCGGCAGCCGATTTTCTGGCTGCCGGGAGTTAGAAAATGGCAGTCCAGCTACACGGCGCGCAGCTTAAGACAACAGGCATGTTGCCGCAAAGGTTTGAGCGCAAGTTCTATGTATTGCCGGAGAAGATAGACCTGGCTTACACACTCCTGCGGCATTTTTGCCGTCTTGACAGCGAGTATCCCTCTGAGCAGATAAACAGCCTCTACTTTGATACTCCAGACCTTGAGCAGCATGAGAAGTCCCTCGCCGGTGATTTCCGTAAAGACAAAGTCCGCATCCGCTGGTACGGAGAAGATGCTAAGCTCCACGGTATGCAGACGGTGTTCGTAGAACTGAAGTCACGGCGGGGCTTTGCCAGCACAAAGCGGCGTTTCCGGCTCCAGGTGCCCGGAGAAAGTCTTGCCATGCCTTGCCTTAGAGAGGGAATTATCTCAAGGGCGCTCCTGTATGAT
>CAYUBP010000065.1:0-2394 GCA_964443115.1 uncultured Dehalococcoidales bacterium
GCTACCTTAGGACCGTTATAGTTACGGCCGCCGTTCACCGGGGCTTCGGTTCAGGGCTTCGGATTGCTCCTAACTCCTCCCCTTAACCTTCCGGCACTGGGCAGGTATCAGCTCCTATACTTCAGCTTACGCTTTAGCAGAAACCTGTGTTTTTGTTAAACAGTCGCTTGGGCCAATTCTGTGCCACCCCCGAAGGGGTCCCTCTTCTCCCGAAGTTACGAGGTTAGATTGCCGAGTTCCTTAACGAGGGCTCACTCGAACACCTTGGGATATTTGTCCCTACCTACCAGAGTCGGTTTGCGGTACGGGCACTCTTACATCAACGGCAACGAGGCTTTTCTTGACAGCCCGGGGTCAGCTAAATCGCCTTGGGTTTCCCCTCAACTTTCCCCCACCTTCAGCTAAGTATCCGGAGCGGATTTGCCTGCCCCGGCATCGCCTATGGTGGACGACGCACCATGTCCATTGGGTACGCCTAGCCTACCCTCCTGTGTCCCCCCTTTACCTCCGTAAAAGTGGTACGGGAATAATAACCCGTTGTCCATCGCCTACGCGTTTCTCGCCTCGGCTTAGGCCCGACTAACCCTACGCGGATTAACCTTGCGTAGGAAACCTTAGGTTTTCGGTGGACGTGTTTCTCACACGCCTTGCGCTACTCATGCCGGCATTCTCACTTCCCTAAGCTCCAGCAGACGTTACCGTCCACCTTCGCTGCTGAAGGAACGCTCCCCTACCAGTCCCGCCGTTAGGCGGAAATCCATAGCTTCGGTGACAGACTTAAGCCCCGCTGGGTTATCGGCGCAAAGTCACTTGACCAGTGAGCTGTTACGCACTCTTTGAAGGGTGGCTGCTTCTGAGCCAACCTCCTGGCTGTCTAGGCGCCTCTACTTCCTTTACCACTTAGCCTGCTCTTGGGGACCTTAGCTGATGGTCTGGGCTGTTTCCCTCTTGACTATGAAGCTTATCCCCCACAGTCCCACTCCCAGGATAGGTTAATGGCATTCTTGGTTTGGTTGGAGTTGGTAGGATATTCTCCCCCTAGTCCATCCAGAGCCTTACCTCCACTAACTAACTCCTGAGGCTGCACCTCAATGCATTTCGGGGAGAACCAGCTATTTCCGGGTTCGTTTGGCATTTCACCTCTATCCACAGCTCATCCTGCAGCTTTGCAACGCTGATAAGTTCGGGCCTCCACTCCGAGCCTATCGGAGTTTCACCCTGGCCATGGATAGCTCACCCGGTTTCGGGTCTAATCTCTGCGACTAGGGACGCCACGGGCGGTCCGAAGACCTCCCGGGGTGCCCGGCGCGCTGTTCGCACTCGCTTTCGCTGCGGCTCCGCGACTATTGGTCGCTTAACCTTTGCCACAGAAATTAACTCGCCGGCTCATTCTTCAATAGGCACGCCATCAGTCGCCTTGCGGCAACCTCTGACCGCTTGTTGGCGCACGGTTTCAGGTTCTATTTCACTCCCCTCCCGGGGTGCTTTTCACCTTTCCCTCACGGTACTGGTTCACTATCGGTCATCAAGGGTTTTTAGCCTTGGAAGATGGTCCTCCCGGATTCCCACGGGATTCCCCGTGTCCCGTGGTACTCAAGTACAGGTCAGGGAGCCTTCCCCTTTCGCCTACAGGACTGTCACCTTCTGTGGTTACCCATTCCAGGGACCTTTGGCTAGGGTACGGTTGGTAACTCCCCGGCTCATCCTGAACTGAGCCCTACCTGACTTACAACCCCGGCTAAGCTTAGGCTTCAGGGCCACTAAGCTTCTCCGGTTTAGGCTATGTCCCCGTTCGTTCGCCACTACTAGGGGAATCTCGGTTGATTTCTTCTCCTCGGGGTACTAAGATGTTTCAGTTCCCCCGCTTACCTCCTCCCAGCCTATGTGTTCAGCTGGGGGTGTCCGCCTTTCAGACGGACGGGTTGCCCCATTCGGGAATCCCCGGCTAGGCTTGCTAGACAGCTCACCGAGGCTTATCGCAGTCTTGCCACGCCCTTCATCGGCCCTTGATGCCAAGGCATCCACCATGCGCCTTGTTCGCTCGCCCTGCTTCAGACTTGATATTAGACCCTATTCAGTTTTTAAGGTGCTGCTGGACACAAAAACGGCTTGGTGACTTACCACCAAGCCGCTCGCCTGGCTTTCAATCACCCTGATTCCCTTTTTATGTCTTCAACATCCTCATAGGCTATTACAGCAGTACCTTATGCTGATGGTAAATAGTAGCATAAAATAATAACCTTGTCAACTCGGGGTGCCGGGTCATATGATTAGGATGACTACCCTTCTTTACAAGTTCACATCGATACTGTATTCTAGCTTAAGGTAAGGAGGACGAGTTGTATCAGGCACCACGAGGGACCTTCGACATTCTGCCCGATGAGCAGTCATACT
>CAYUBP010000065.1:2404-7476 GCA_964443115.1 uncultured Dehalococcoidales bacterium
ACAAAAACGGCTTGGTGATGAGCACCAAGCCGTGCTTGGTTTCTATCACCGTAGCTCAGGTTACTTGTCCAGCCTCGTCATACTTATTTAGTATAACCCTTCCCCGGTCTCTTGTCAACCAGGGTAAAGACAATAATATAACATGCTGTTTGCTCTTGTCAAGAGGAATTCAAACATCTTTTTTTGGGGTAATCTCTTCTGCCCTGATGTGAGCAACCCATCCCCCTTCCCTTTCATAAAGGGAAGGGGGACTAAGAGGGATAGGATTTCCGTGGGCACAGATTTTACTTGTATAGCTTCTGTATCTAGGGTAAAATATATGGTTAACGTAAATATGGAGTGGGGGTATGGCGTACCAGGAAGAGCGGCTGAGACGGTCGCTCAGCAAGCAGGCGATATCCCTTGCGATGCAGGGCAGGTGGCAGGAGGCGGTGGCGGCTAACAGGAAGATAATAGAAGTCTACCCTGATGATGTTGATGCCTTTAACCGTCTGGGCAGGGCGCAGATGGAGCTTGGAGAGTACCGGCTATCCAGGGAGGCTTACAGCCGGGCGCTGGAGCTTGACCCGGCGAATATCATCGCCGCCAAGAACCTGCACCGCCTGTCCCATCTGGGGGAGGCGCCGGCAGTTGTCCAGGGCAGTTCCCAGCATGCTGAGCCCCATCACTTTATTGAGGAGATAGGCAAGGCGGAGGTGGTCAACCTCCGCCATCTGGCGGCGGCGCCGGTGCTGGTGAGGATGGTGGCGGGTGACGAGGTCTATTTGCGGATAGACGGGGCAAGTCTGGTGGTGGAGGATAGTCTGGGAGGATACCTGGGGCTGGTTGAGCCCAGGCACGCCCAGCGCCTTGTCAGGCTGATGAGCGGAGGGAACCGGTATCAGGCCGCCATTGTCAGCTCCGCCGAGGATAAGCTGGCGGTGATTATCCGGGAGGTATACCAGCATCCCAGCCAGGCAGGTCAGCTATCCTTTCCGCCGCGGGGCCCGGAGAAGCTCCAGCCTTATGTTGCCGGGCGGATGCTGGCTCATGAGCACGAGGAAGAGGAGGCGCTGCTGGAGGAGCCTGCCGATATTTTTGATGAGATTGGTGAAGAGGAATAGGGGGCAAGAGTGGTTACCGAGACAACAAGACCGATAAATATAGAAGACGAGATGCGGAGCTCGTATCTTGACTATGCGATGAGCGTTATCGTTTCCCGGGCACTGCCCGATGTTCGGGACGGGTTAAAGCCTGTGCACCGGCGCATTCTTTATGCCATGAGCGCCCTGGGGATTACCCATGCTACCCCGCACAGGAAGAGCGCCCGTATCGTCGGTGAGGTATTAGGCAAGTACCATCCTCACGGTGATGCCCCGGTCTATGACGCCATGGTGCGCATGGCGCAGGACTTCTCCATGAGGTATGTCTTGATTGATGGTCAGGGCAATTTCGGCAGCGTGGACAATGACCCGCCGGCGGCGATGCGCTACACCGAGGCGCGCCTGGCTAAGATTGCCGACGAGATGCTGCTGGATATTGACAAGGAGACGGTTGAGTTCGTACCCAACTTTGATGGCAGCCTTGAGGAGCCTTCGGTGCTGCCGGCGCGGTTGCCCAACCTGCTGGTTAACGGCAGCTCGGGAATTGCGGTGGGGATGGCGACCAATATCCCGCCCCATAACCTGGGGGAGGTATGCCGGGCTGCTGCTTACCTCATTGATAATCCTGAAGCCACTGTTGATGAACTCACCCGGTTTATTAGCGGGCCCGATTTTCCTACCGGCGGTATCATCCTGGGACGGGAGGGAATCGGTAATGCTTATGCTACCGGGCGGGGCAAGGTGATAGTCCGGGCTAAAGCCCACGTCGCTGACATCCCGGGGAGCGGGCGGCGGCAGATTCTGGTAACCGAGCTGCCGTACCAGACGAACAAGGCGGCTCTGGTGGAGAGAATTGCGGAGCTGGTCAAGGACAAGAAGGTTGCGGGTATCAGCGAACTGCGCGATGAGTCCGACCGGCAGGGGATGCGTATTGCCATTGAGTTGAAACGGGATGTGGTACCGGAGCAGGTGCTCAATAACCTGTACCGGCATACTGCCATGCAGTCGGCGTTCTTCATCAATATGCTGGCGCTGGTTGCCGGTCAGCCCCGGGTAATCAGCCTCAGGGAAGCGCTCCAGTACTTTGTGGACTTCCGGCAGGAGGTTATTACCCGCCGCTCCCGCTTTGAGCTGAAGGTGGCTAAAGCCCGTGCTCATATACTGGAGGGGCTCAAGATTGCCCTGGACAACCTTGACGAGGTAATCAGCACCATCCGTAAATCGGAGACCGCTGATATTGCCCGCAGCAGCCTGATGACCAAGTTCGGCCTGTCCCAGATTCAGGCGCAGGCTATCCTTGATATGCAGCTGCGCCGCCTGGCTAACCTCGAGCGCCAGAAGATAATTGAAGAGTATGAGCAGGTGCTGAAGACTATCGCTTACCTTGAGGAGCTTCTGGCTAACCCGAGGCGGATTCTTGCCCTGGTGAAGCAGGAGATGACGGAGCTGGAGTCCAAATATGGAGACCCCCGGCGGACTCAGATAAGCGAGGAGGGTGTGGTGGAGTTCAGAGAGGAGGACCTTATCCCCCATCAGCGGGTGGTGGTGACCTTGAGCAACCGAGGTTTTGTCAAGCGGGTGCTGGCTCGTACCTACCGGACGCAGCACCGCGGCGGCAGGGGTATAATCGGCATGGTGACCAGGGAAGAGGATGCGGTGAAGCTGCTGGTGACGGCTGATACTCATGATAGCCTGCTCTTCTTTACCAACCGGGGTAAGGTGTTTTCTATAAAGTGCCATGAAATCCCGGATGATAGCCTGCGGACGGGCAAAGGGATGGCGGTGATTAACCTTTTCCCCATTGCTGAGGGTGAGCAGGTTACGGCTATCGTCGGCGTGCCCGATTTTAAGCCCGATACGTATCTGATACTGGCTACCCGCAGCGGTGAGGTAAAGAAGACGGCAGTGGGCCACTTTGCCGCGGTGCGCTCCAGCGGGCTGATTGCCATGGACCTGGCTGAGGGCGATGAGCTGGTCGCTGTCTGCCAGGCTGCTGACCAGGCAGATATCATCTTGGTGACCCAGAAGGGCAAGGCAGTCCGGTTCCGGGTATCCAGCCTGAGGGCGACCTCCAGGACTGCCGGCGGAGTGCGCGGCATCCGGCTGGCTGCCGATGACCGGGTGGTCAGCACCGACCCGTGCGCCTGCTCTGACGACTTTGTGCTGGCTGTCACCGCCGGCGGCTTTGGCAAGCTGTCTCCCATCGCCAGCTACCCGCGGCAGCACCGTGGCGGCGGTGGGGTCATCACCTTCAGACTGACGTCTAAGACAGGGGATATTGCTGCCGCCGTCGTGGCATCCCTGTCCCAGGAGGTGATGATTATATCGGCGGAAGGGATTATCATCCAGACGCCGGTTAAAGAGAATGACCCCAGAAAGGGCATCACCGTCATGGGGAGGAGTGCCCAGGGGGTGAGGCTGATGAGGCTGGATGAGGGTGACCGCGTGGTGGCTATTACCTGCTTTACCCGTGAAGGAGAGGAGCCCAAAGCCGGGGAGTAGCTTCGGGGATTAACCTCATCCCCTTAATCCCCTTCCCCTTAGCAAGGGGAAGGGGATGATATTTTATAGAGGGGGCGCTCCGCCCCCTCTGGCATAAATGCCACTTCCACTACGACGAAAAGGCCGAAGCCCCTCTTAAGCGCCGTCAGCAGGCTGCTTCTGCCGGCAGAGCTGCAAGCGTTCCAGCCCGCAGGCATTGCACGGCTCGTTCCGGCAGTCCGGGGTAAGCTCGGCGGAGCGGGCGCGCCGGTACTCCTGTTTCAGGAAAGCAGTGTCCACCCCGATGTCAATATGTGACCAGGGTAGCGGTTCGTCCAGCGGGCGCTCCCGCCGGGCATAGAAAGCCGGGTCAAGCCCTGCCTGGTCAAAGGCTTTAAGCCAGTTTTCATAGCTGAAGCGTTCATTCCAGGCATCAAAGGTTGAGCCCAGCTTCCAGGCGCTGTGGATAACCTTGCCCAGCCTTCTGTCTCCCCGTGACAGGACAGCCTCAAGCAGGCTGACCCTGGGGTCCTGCCATGAGAGCCTGACGCCCTGGCGTTTCAGCCCTGCCCGGAGCAGCTCATGCCTGGCGGTCAGCTGCGGCTCGGCCTCCTGGGCGACCCACTGAAAGGGCGTGTGCGGTTTCGGGACAAAGGTGGAGAGGCTAACCCTTATCTGAGGCTGCCTGCCTCCCGCCCGGACGCCCAGCGAGCGGACCTTGCCCACGAGCCGGATAATCTCGCTGACGTCATCAGCGGTCTCGGTGGGCAGACCGAGCATAAAGTACAGCTTGAGGTTTACCCAGCCCCGCTCAAAGGCGGCGGCGGCGGTCTCCAGCAGCACCTCCTCGGAGATAGCCTTGTTGATGGTCTGTTGCAGCCTCTGACTTGCCGCCTCCGGTGCGAAGGTCAGCCCCGTCTTGCGGTGGGTGGGCAGGGAGTCTATCAGCCGTACGGAGAACGTGTCAATGCGGAGGCTGGGTAATGACAGGGTAATATTATGGTAGCGCCCGGCAAGGTCAGCCACCAGCCGGTCAATGCCGGGGTAGTCACTGGTGCTGAGCGATACCAGCGACACCTCGTTATAGCCGCAGTTTCCGATAAGCTCACCTGCTGCCTGGACTACCTCCTGCCTGGGACGCTCCCGCAGCGGCCGGTATATCATCCCCGCCTGGCAGAAGCGGCAGCCCCGGCAGCATCCGCGCTGTATTTCAATGGCTCCGCGGTCATGTATGACCTCAATGTAGGGCACTACCGGTCTGGTGACCGGCGGCGGCAGCTTGGCTACTATCCGCCTCCGGACAGCCGGCTTAGCCTCGGGGGCGGCGGGGGTAATGCTCCTGATTATGCCGTCAGCCTGGTACTCCACCTTGTACAGGCTCGGAACATAGACGCCGGGGATAGCCGCCACCTGCCGGAGCAGCTCTCTCCGGGGGGCGCGCTTGCCCGGTCGTTTCCAGCTAGATCGGAAGAGCACACGTCTGAACTCCAGTCACGAGATTCCATCGCG
>CAYUBP010000066.1:0-1902 GCA_964443115.1 uncultured Dehalococcoidales bacterium
ACTCCACAATAAGCCGCGCTGCCAATGGGCATGCGGCATACCATGACTCCCTTGTTGGTAAGGACTATCTTGACTTTCTCCGCCCACGATTAGAGATTATAAGGGAATTAATGGCAGACGATGGTTCTATTTATGTGCATATTGATTGTAAGATAGGGCATTATGTGAAAGTTCTCCTAGATGATATTTTCGGCACCTCTAACTTCAGGAGTGACATAACAAGAATCAAATGCAACCCGAAGAACTTCAAGCGGTATGGCTATTCTAATATTAAGGACACAATCCTCTTCTATACCAAGGCAGATAAGTTTGTATGGAACTATCCACGTGAGCCATTTATGGAAGAGGAATTACACAGGCTATTCCCTAAGCTGGATGCTGACGGTCGCCGTTATACAACTACACCCCTCCATGCTCCTAGCGAGACCAAAAATGGAGATACTGGCAAGCCTTGGAACGGAATTAAACCTCCCTCTGGTAGACACTGGCGTTATCCTCCTGCAGTTCTAACTGAGCTAGATGAAGCAAATCTTATAGAGTGGTCATCAACGGGCAACCCTCGGAAAAAACTATATGCCGATGAGGCTTTGAAGGCGGGCAAGTGCCTACAAGATGTTTGGGTGTTTAAGGACCCGCAATACCCAAAATATCCGACAGAGAAGAATCTGGAGATGCTTAAGGTTATTGTGAAGGCATCTAGCAATGCTGGCGACCTCATAATGGATTGTTTTTGTGGGTCGGGGGGGACACTCATTGCGGCGCAACAACTAGGTAGACGATGGGTCGGGATAGACAATTCTGAGATTGCGGTAAAGATTTGCAAAGCTAGGCTCGGCATATCTGGTTAGTACAGCTTTTGGGGGAAGAAGATGGGAACATGGGTGAGTGAAAGCTTTGCTCTTGTACAAAAGGGCGGTTATCTTGATAAGTTGTCCGCTATTTATCCTGCGCCTTCACCGGTTCCGCAAACACTCGTTGCTGAGCAACGACTAAAAATTAAGCTGGCTTTAAGTCAACAGGACGATAACAAGTTGATTACGACACTATTGAGCCTCAGTAGATTTCCTTATAATGACCCTTACGTAGGTTTTCTTAGGGAAAGCCCGTCGGCGATTAGCAGCAATCCTCAGACAGTTAAAAGGATATGTGCCCGGTTGCACGATATGGGGTTGGGCAATGTCTTAATGGGGCTTGAAGCTCCTAAACAATTCAATCGTCAAATGGGGCAATTGTTCAATAACTGGCTTCATTCAGATTATCCATTTACCAGTGATGTTAGTCAATTTCAGCAAAGTAAGGCCGGGATTATGTTCTTAGATGGCTCTGGAGAGAAGTTAAGGCAATTCGCGAATCAGCAAGGGTGTGGCTTGCAGAAGCAACCAGATTTCATTGCAAAAGTTAAGGGAAAGTATATCGTTGGCGAAGCCAAGTTTATTGGTACTGAAGGTGGCAATCAGAACAGGGGGTTTGATGATGCTTTGACGCTTGCCAGCAGTTCATACAAAAATGCTTTGACAATCGCCATCTTGGATGGGGTCGTGTGGATACCGAATAGTGGGCAAATGTCTAAGCGGTTGAGTAACTTTTCTGGTAATGCACTAACAGCTTTGTTGCTGAATGGCTTTCTTTCTTCAATCTAGGGCTGTCGTCCGAACTCCGTATCAGTGTTGACCCAAGCGTACCCTTATCCAGAATTTCTAGGTAAGATACCTGGTCATATTACTCAAGACCTGCTATAGTCTTAGGTGTGCGCTGCGCCATTATCGCCGATATTCACTCTAACCTGGAAGCCTTTACCGCTGTGCTGGAGGATATAAGGCGGCGGGGAGGGGTGGATGTGGTGTGGTGCCTGGGTGATGTCGTCGGCTACGGCCCGGAGCCGCACCGGTGTCTAGAGCTGCT
>CAYUBP010000066.1:1912-7454 GCA_964443115.1 uncultured Dehalococcoidales bacterium
GAGCTGCTGCGCCAGCAAGACCATGTCTGCGTTGTTGGGAACCATGACCTGGCAGCCATCGGTAAGCTGGATACCTCGGCTTTTAACCCCGATGCCGCTTCTGCCGCCCGATGGACAGCCAGCCAGCTCACTCCTGATGACATTGCCTATCTTGATAGCCTGCCGCTGACTATCCAGAAGGGTGATTTCACACTGGTTCACGGCAGCCCGCGGCAGCCGGTCTGGGAGTACCTGCTGTCGGCTGAGGACGCCAGGCAGAGCCTCGCCTGCTTCTCCACCCGGTTCTGCCTTGTGGGGCATTCCCACCTGCCGCTGCTGTTTGAGTGCCGGGCTGATGACTGTGCCCTGAGGGAACTCCCTGGGGTGCTGGTGCTGGCAGAGAGGCGGCTGATTATCAACCCGGGTGGTATCGGGCAGCCCCGTGACGGCGACCCCCGCGCCAGCTATGCCATCTATGACAGCAGCGCCGGGGCTATCAGCCACCACCGCATCCCCTATGATTTTGGCGCCACGCAGTCAAAGATGATAGAGTACCGGCTGTCCCTCAGCCTGGCCCGTCGTCTGAGCTATGGCGAATAGTCAATTAAGAGGTTAGCCCTGTCCCGCAGGTGGTGGGGTGATGTAAGGTCATTATTGACGGGGAGGGGGGTAACAGGGTAAACTGTTAACCTAGACTGCCCATGAAGGGGTCTATTCTAGAGGGAGGTGATGTTCAGAGAATAATGTGGCTGAAACATTTCCGTAGAATGCGTGTGAGGGAGAAATAGAATGGCAAAGATACCTGATAAGATTGACACCTGGCAAATGGTAGAGCCGGGTAAGCCGCTGGTGAAGACCAGTATCCCGGTTCCGGAGCTCAAGCCCGGCGAGGTGCTGGTTGAGGTTGCCGGTTGTGGCGTGTGCCATACCGACCTGGGCTATTACTATGACGGCGTGCCCACGGTCAACAAGCCGCCGATGACCCTGGGCCACGAAATCAGCGGCGTCGTGGTTGCCGGCGACAGTGCCTGGATAGGCAAAGAGGTAATTGTGCCGGCGGTAATGCCGGACAACACCTGCACCATCTGCCTTGCCGGCCGGGGCAACCGCTGCCTGGCACAGAAGATGCCCGGCAACAGCATGGGTATCTACGGTGGGTTTTCCAGCCATATCCCGGTGCCGTCCGCTGACCTGTGTGCCGTACCCGATAGAAAAGGCATACCTCTCTCCACCCTCTCCGTGGTGGCGGACGCCGTCACCTCACCCTACCAGGCGGCAATGCGGGCGGAGGTCAAGCCGGGCGACATGGTCATTATCATCGGGGTTACCGGCGGGCTTGGCGTCTATGCTACCCAGGTCTGTGCCGCTTTAGGAGCAAAAGAGATAATCGGTATTGCCCGGAACCCGGAAAAGCTGAAGAGAGCGCTGGAGTTCGGGGCGACCCATATCATAAGCTCGGTGGACAAGGATACGAAGGCTATCCGGGACGAGTTCCGCGCCTACTGCAAGGAAAAGGGGCTTCCTTCAAACTACGGCTGGAAGATCTTTGAGTGGACAGGCACCGGTTCCGGCCAGGCAATCGGGTTGGAGTTGCTATCATTTATTGGCAAGATGGTGATATGCGGCTTCGGCATGCAGAAAAACGAGTATTCGCTATCCCGACTCATGGCATTTGATGCTGACATCATTGGCTCTTGGGGCTGCCTGCCTAAGTACTACCCCGAGGTCCTCAAGCTGGTACTTAGCGGAAAAATAAAGATAGAGCCGTTTGTTGATACCCGGCCGATGAGCCAGATTCAGCAGGTGTTTGAAGAGGCTCATAAGAGCGGTCTGATGAAGCGAATCGTATTAACACCTGATTTTTAGAAATACCTGATTTTTAAGTAACGGAGGTAAAAATGGCTTTAGATTGGATGCCCAGAGAGGGCGGTCTCAAAGACCATAATCTCTGGGGGATGGAACACTTTGGCACCCAGGCCCCGTGCACGCTCTATGAAGAGAAACCGGTCATTGACCCCAGCGGCAAACCGGTGGACGGGCTCTACAGCGCCTGGATTACCCTGAATAACCCTGCCCAGTATAACTCATATACCACGGAGATGGTGAAGGGCGTCATCGCCGGTTTCAACCGGGCATCAATGAACCGCCGGGTGGTGGCGGTGGTCTTCACCGGCGCCGGCAAGGACGCCTTCTGCACCGGTGGCAACACCAAGGAGTATTCCGAGTACTACTCCACCAAGCCCACGGAGTACGCCGAGTACATGCAGCTTTTCAATGGTATGGTTGACTCCATCTTAATGTGCCAGAAACCGGTTATCCGGCGCATCAACGGCATGAGCGTCGCCGGCGGACAGGAAATCGGCGGCGCCTGCGACCTGGGCGTTGCCTCTGACCTGGCTATCTTCGGGCAGGCAGGTCCCCGGCACGGCTCGGCGCCGGTGGGCGGCTCGTCAGACTTCCTGCCCTGGGCGCTCACCATAGAGGACGCCATGTGGAATTGCGTCTCCTGCGAGATGTGGAGCGCCTACAAGATGCACCGGAAGAACTACCTCAGCAAGGTGGTACCGGTGCTCAAGCAGGGTGACAAGTTCATCCGCAACCCGCAGGTCATCACCAGCGACTACGTGAAGGACGGCGAGATTGTCTACGGCGAGTTCCTCACCGGCCCGGCGGCTAAAGAAGCCCGCGAGCTGGTCAAGACCCTGTCGGTGGACTTCACCCTCCTTGACCAGGAGGTGAACAAGATAGTCTGGACGTTCACCAATCTCTTTGAGGGCTGCCTGATGAAGTCAATCATCGGCATCCGCGAGAAGAAGAAGATGTACTGGGATATGAACAAGAACGACCACCTCTACTGGCTGGCGGTCAACATGACCGGCGAAGCCTTCTTGGGCTTCGGCGCCTTTAATACCAAGAAGATAACTGGCAAGGACACCATTGACTTCATAAAGTACCGCCAGTTGGTTGCCGAGGGGCATCCCATAGACGAGGAGCTTTTTGAGGCTGTCCTGGGCAAACCCCTTCCCCCGCAGAAGTAGGGACAAGTCAAATAACGTCTAAGAAGAAGGCCCGGAGTAAAATCCGGGCTTTCTGTTTTATTGGGGTGGGGCAGACCAGCCATGCTGGTTATCAGGTGATGACCCCATCCCCTTAATCCCCTTCCCCTTGCCAAGGGGAAGGGGAAAGATTTTTTCTCAAGAGGAACTTAGCCCCTCTTTAACACCCATTGGTTTATGAAAATCACTCTTGGTCTCCCTTTTACGTAGTTGTCATTGCGAGCGAAGCGAAGCAATCTCAGTATGAGTATATTGCTTCGTCGCTACGTTCCTCGCGATGACACATTCCGCCAGCCAAGAATAAGTAAAACACCTTCTCCTTCAACTTGACAGAAGGGCTTGCCGGAAGGTAGCATTTGGGTAGGTCGTGCTAGGCGGGGAGTTAGCGGTGCCCTGAACCTGCAATCCGCTACAGCAGGGCGGAAATCCCACCCGCGGCTGCTGTCCGGTGGGACTGCTTGGTCTGAGTGGCGTTGAGAGCTGGGTCCTGCGCGGCAGAGGGCTATGAACCCCGTCAGGTCCGAGAGGAAGCAGCGGTAAGTAGCGTTCTCTGGGTGCCGCAGGGTTGCCTGGCTGGAGCCGGCTGGTTCAAAGTAAGCCATTGGGCGGGGTCAACGGTGGGTGCACGGCCTCGTTAGAATATGAAGAAGGCAGCCGCCAGCCAGCATTGCCGTGGGCCGGACCTCCCGGCTGAGACCAGAAGGCGGCTGCGCCAGCTTAACCTCAGGGCAAGAAAGGGTCTGGGGCAGCATTTTCTCGTTGACGCCGGCGTGCTGGAGGTCATTCTGGCGGCTGCCGGGCTTGCCCCCGATGATGTTGTCATTGAGGTGGGTCCCGGTCTGGGAGTGCTGACCCGGGAGCTGGCGAAGCAGGCTAGCCGCGTAATCGCCGTTGAGATTGATGATAGGCTAGCCTCTGCCTTAACCCGTGAGCTGGCTTCGTTTGGTAACGTCACTATCGTCAACCGGGACATACTGGACATTGACCCGGCGGACTTGCTGCGGGAGCAGGCTTCAGGCGGGCTGAAGTATAAAGTTGTCGCCAATCTGCCTTACTATATTACCTCTCCGGTGCTGCGCCATTTTCTTGAAGCCTCCCAAAGGCCGCAGACCATGGTGGTGATGGTGCAGAGGGAGGTGGCGGAGCAGATTGCTGCCCCGCCGGGGCAGATGAGCCTGCTGAGTGTCAGCGTCCAGTTCTACGGCGGGCCGGAGGTTGTCAGCTACGTCCCCGCCCGCTGCTTCTACCCGGCGCCGGAGGTTGACTCGGCAGTACTGCGGATTAACGTCCGTCCTCAGCCATTGCTGCCGGTGGCGGATGAGGGGGGCTTCTTTGTGGTGGTGCGGGCAGGCTTCAGAGCCCCCCGCAAGCAAATCGCCAACTCCCTCTCCCGGGGTCTGGGGCTATCCAGGGCTGAGGTCTTACCCCTGCTGGCAGAGGCGGGCATAGCCCCGCAGAGACGGGCAGAGACACTGGCTCTTGATGAGTGGGTACGACTGTGGCAGGTATGTGTGCAAGCCGGGAAAGTAGCTTAACAGTCCTGGCGCCGGCTAAGATAAACCTGACCCTTGAAGTTCTGGCTGAGCGCCCTGACGGTTTTCATGAAATCCGCAGCGTCGTCCAGGTGGTAAGCCTGTGCGACCGCCTATGCTTTCGCCCGGGTAAGGATATTGAGTTTAGCTGTGATAGCCCGGACTGGGTCGCCGGGCAGAGCCTCGTGCCGAAAGCCATCGGCCTGCTGCGGGAGACGACGGGGTGTACTCGGGGCGCCGTCATAGAGATTGAGAAGCGTATCCCCCTGCTCGCCGGGCTGGGTGGGGACAGCAGCGATGCTGCCGCTGCACTGCTGGGGCTGGACCGGCTGTGGGGGCTGGCTTTACTACCAACGGAGCTGGCTAGCCTGGCATCGCAGATGGGTTCAGATGTGGCATTCTTTCTTCACGGGGGGACGGCTCTGGTTGAGGGCAGGGGTGAGGTCGTCACCCCGCTTGCACCGCTGCCCCGGATGTGGGTTGTGCTCATGGTGCCGCCTGTCCCCAAACTTCCGGGGAAGACCGCCCGGCTTTACGCCAGCCTTAGACCGAATCACTGCACCGACGGTCGGATTACGGAGAAATTTATAGGTGCGCCCGGGGAGTTTGAGCCGTCAATGCTATTTAACACCTTTGAGAATGTGGCTTTTGACCAGTTCTCCGGGCTGAGGGTCTATAAAGAGCACCTTATAAAGCTCGGCGTCCCCAATGTGCATCTTGCCGGCTCGGGGCCTACCCTGTATACCATGCTCCGGGAAGTAGCTGAGGCTCAAGAGATTTACCAGCGCCTCAAGGATGCCGGACTGGAGTGCTATCTGGCGGAGACGCTCGCCTCCTGTTAGACCTCACCCCCTGTATCCCCCTCTCCTTCAAGGAGAGGGGGAAGAAATAGAAAAGAAGGGCTGACGCCCCTCTTAAACACCCGTGTAGATCGGAAGAGCACACGTCTGAACTCCAGTCACCGCTCATTATCTC
>CAYUBP010000067.1:0-7441 GCA_964443115.1 uncultured Dehalococcoidales bacterium
AGGGGCAGGAGGGGAGAATTTTGAGCGGTTGTAGTCGAATTCAATGTTAGGAGACACCTGCTGTTGACCGCCTAAATCTAGGTGATTCGAAGCGCAACACCCGTCGTTTTGAGGTTACGAATGGCATATATATCGAGATATATCCTAGCTTTTTGTATACACGCTGGGCTAATGCGGAGAAACTCATATCGTGATCTATGACCTCATTGTCCCAAACGGCAATATATTCCCCATTATACTTTCGCGTCAGAAGGTCTTTGTTTCTTTCATAGTATGCCTTACCTTCCTCAAATGTGTACGTAGCTTCGGTCTCAGCGCTTTTAGCGTGTGCTTTATAAATGCAGCTACCACTGGATTCAATGAGTAGCCGAGCTAGTTGCTTGAAAGTAAACTGACATTGCCAATTATCGGCACGAGAAGCCCTCACCAAGAGACCCAAATCGTGTGGCAAAATAGCGCCGCTAGTAATGAAGTATGATACGTGTCCACATGGCGGAGTTCTTTCAGCGGAACTTGTTGCTAGAAAATCAATTAAAAATTCCCCACTACTTCTGCTGAGAATCTCTGAGAGGTCATTAAAACTCTGTGGCTTCGTGGTTATCCACTTTGTCGTCATATTTCTACCTGCTTTAGGAATTGCTGTGAAATTCGTATAGCTCTTTTCAAGAAGTCCCTTTCAATCCGAGGTCTTGCTCTAGATTCGAAATTAAACGTAACCTCGTGTTCCAGCGCACCTTGTTTGTCCACGGATATTCTTATATCGTACTCGGATCCCTTCGGCTCCTTGCATGAGAGTTCGACACCTGTTATTTCATGAAAGCCGGCCTTATCTGTTCTAAAAATAGGGATAGGCAGTTGTATGGTTGATTTCTCTGCACCTTTCTTATATAAAAAGGATACTTCGCAGGAAAAATCTATATTTTCTTGAGCTATGTCCAAAATCTGGAGCAGCTTATTCGGTTTGGGCACACTCCTTGGTGGACGAGGAAAATTCTCCAGCCCATACGAGAACGTTACGTGCAAGTGAGGTTCCGGTTCTTTCACATAATCAAATAATGCAATATCAACAAATTCGTTCTCACCCCTTCGGTAAACCGCACCAAATGCTAATGTTCTACCATCTTCAAGAGGTTTACCTTGAATGCGTTCTAATTCTGTCTTTATGGTATTGTTAATGATACAATTCACCTTAACAGAAAATGATGTCACGTTGAACTTTCTCAAATCTACTAGTGCTACCATACTAGTGTGCCTGCCTTTCCAGCGTGGTTCTTGTTGATGGCTTGATTTATCCAATATATTGTTACAAAATGTAAGAACTACGTAGTATGCGTTATGACTTTATCATGTTGGTCATGATATGTCAATGGGATTAACATAACATAATTTCTTACTAAAAACGGGAGTGAGATATGACAGACTGCATTTTCTGCCGCATCATCGCCGGCGAGATACCAACGAAGTTCCTCTATCAGGACAGCGAAATAGTATCGTTCCGTGACATAAATCCCCATGCGCCGGTGCACCTGCTTATTGTTCCGAGGGAGCACATCCCGTCCCTTGCCGGGATGACTGACTCAGGCATTATCGCCCGCATGGTGGACGTGGCAAAGAGGCTAGCCGGGGAAGAAGGCGTCTCCGAAAGCGGCTACCGCCTGGTGATAAACAACGGCAGGGACGGGGGGCAGGTGGTGCCGCACCTTCACCTTCACCTTCTCGGGGGGCGGAAGCTGCCGGACAGGATGCGCTAGCTGCCTGCCTGGCAGCGCCTCAGGTAAAGCTGTAACCCGGCGATACTCTTGGCATCACAGATAGCTTCGGAGTCAATAAGGTCTGCTATCTTATCCGGAGATACTCTGACCAGCGTGATGCCCCCGGTGTCCTCAGCCTGAAGGGGGCTGTGGACGAGGTCAGCCGCCAGGAAGAGGTGAAGGTACTCCGTGCCGTAGCCCGGCGTGGAGTAGAAACCGCCCAGTCTCTCTACCCGGCGCGGCAGGTAGCCCGTCTCCTCACGCATTTCGCGGCGGACAGCATCCGCCGGGTCTTCGCCGTCGTCAATGCCTCCCGCCGGTATCTCCAGCAGCTCTTTCTCTACCGGCTTGCGGAACTGGCTGACCAGCAGCAGGTTGCCGTCGTTGTCCACGGCGATGATTGCCACGCAGTCATCATGCTCCACGATTTCCCGGGTCGTCTGGCGGCTATCGGGCGTCTCCACCGTGTCAATGCGCAGCCTCACCGCCCGCCCGCTATAGACTATCTGGCTGGTCAGCGTCTTCTCCAAGCTACTTCTCCAGGGGGCATATAAGGGCTACCTCGTCGCAGTTGGGGAACTTGGAGCAGCGGTAGCACTCCGTCCAGACCTTGCGGGGCAGGTCCATCTTATCCCGCCGGAGAAAGCCGAACCTCTCAAAGAAGGCGGGCTGGTATGTCAGGCAGAAAACTGTGGGTATGCCGATTTCCCGGGCTTCCTTAAGGCAGGCTTCTACCAGCTGCGCACCGATGCCCTGCCTGTGGCTCTCCTCGGCTACCGCCAGCGACTTTATCTCCGCCAGGTCTTCCCAGCTGACATGCAGTGCGGCACAGCCAATCACCCTGTCGCCGTCTCTTATAACAAAGTAGTCCCGTATATTCTCGTATATCTCGCTCAAGCTACGAGCCAGCATCTCTCCCCTGCCGGCAAAGTAGTTAATCATCTGGTGCATCTGGGGGACGTCTGCAATTTTAGCCTTTTCCAGCCTGTTCAACCTGTCTCTTTCCTTTCAGCCTCTGCTCCAGGGAGCCGTAGAACGCCCTGGGGTGAATTCTCAGGAACCGTGCCTTATGGGGGCTTTGCCTGACAGTAACACTATCGCCGCTGGATAGCGGCAGGTTTATATGCCCGTCAATGCTCAGTGTCGCCTCGTGGGAGGTTGTAACGCGCAGCTCGACCGTTGCCTGAGGCGGCAGCACAAGGGGATAGGGAAGGCTGAGGTGGGGCGCTACCGGCAGGAGCACAAACTCCTTGGACTGCGGGTGCATGATTGGTCCGCCGGCTGCCAGCGAGTAACCGGTGCTGCCGGTAGCCGTCGCTACCACCACTCCGTCAGCCCTGTAGGCTGCGAGCGGCTCATCGTCAACAATGGTCTCAACATAGACTGCCCGGGCGAGCCGTCCCCGTGCCACTACCACGTCATTCAGGGCATGGAATACCTGCCCCGAGAACTGCGCCTCAAGCATCGCCCGCTCATCAATCCATCCCTCGCCTGCCAACAGGGCCGGCAGCCTGTCCACCGCCTCGCTGGCACTGAGCTCGGTCATGAAGCCCAGCCTGCCCAGGTTTATGCCGGCAATCGGGACAAGACCGGGGACGATCACGCCGACCGCCCGCAGGATGGTGCCATCACCGCCGATAGTAAGTATTAAATCGGTGGTATCCAGCCGGGACTTCGCTGTCTTTCCTTCCCAGGCAGAGCAGACCCAGACGGAGACCCCGCGCCCGGTCAGCAATCCTTCCAGTTCGCCAGCCAGGGTGCTGGCGGCTCCAATCATCGGGTGGTAGAGAATTCCAATCCTGTTTATAGCCATTGCAAAATCATGGGGATAACAGAAGTGTAGCATCGCCATATATGGGTGTCAAGGCAAGACTGCCTGGGGGTGCTGCTGCCGTCTTTGCTTCTTAGCGTCTATCTTTGGTCTGGTACTGTTCCTATGGTATGCCGTCTTGCTCAGCCTCTTTACCGACCTGCCGGACTTGAGCCGGTTCTGGTTGACAAAGCCTCTGGTCCTGTTCACTGCCTGCTACATCTCCAGGGCGCCCAGCGCCTCGGGTGGCGGGGTGACGGTAACCGGCTGTCCATAATCATAGATGTCAATCTCCATGTCCATTCCCATGGTCATCCTTGTAAAATCGGTTGCGGTAACGCCAAAATCGGCGGGCAGTATTTCCGCCAGCACATGAATATCAGCTTTCATCAGCAGATAGTTATCTTTGGCTACCCACATCTTTATTGATACTTCCTTGAAAAGGTTGCCCAGATTATCAACAAGCTCGCTGAAGTCCACGCCCGTCAGGTCTTCCTGCTCGCCGGCCAGCAGGTTGAAAAGCACCTGCGTATCCGGCTGGATTTCAAAAAGATAGCATCTGGTGCCATTTACCGTCTCTATGCCAGCATAGCTGACATGAATCGCCGTCTTCAGTAGCTCCCATTGCTGCCTAATCTGGTTCTCCTGCTGCCATATCTCCTCGGTCAGCCTGGTCTTTGCCCACTGCTTGCCTTCACCGGGGATTTCCACTCCCAGGTACAGCCAGCCGCCGGTGATATAGCCTTCCATAGTCATTGCTTGCTGCCCTTCGCCCGGTATATCCGCCGCCATGCTCATCGTCATTTGCATTTTCTGGTCAACCGTGTCTATGGCGCCGGCGGCGCTCAGCGTCGCTGTCATCTTCCCGGCATCAGTCCCGCCGATTACCTCCATGCTCATTAGCGTATCCAGGCTGAACTTTGCAGTAGTGAACTCGGCGTTGGCAGCAACGGCTCTGGCGACTACCTGGTCTACCTCCTGCTGGCTGAGTTCTCCCGGAGAGACATCTCCCGGGCAGCCCCATAAGGCAAAAGAGAGAGCCATTGCAAGAAATAATACCACTATTTTCTTGGCTAGCATGTTCCACCTCCTTTTCCCGGCATATCCCTATTATATAACCGTGAATGGAAAAAGCAAGCACCGCTGAGTGTGCATCAGGACGGTACTTTTAGGGCAAAGCCTGTCTTCCAAAATCAGCAAATGGTGTTAAAGGGGGCGTAGCCCTAAGAAATCGTATCCCCTTCTCCTTAACAAGTAGAAGGGGATTAAGGGGTTAGGGTTGCTGTAATTTCTAAAAGGTGAATATATTGGCGGCTATCTCCGCCAGCCTCATAACCAATCCAGGGGCGATGCCAAGCAGCAGGACGCCGAAGCAGGAGAGGGCCAGCGCTAACCGCAACGCTCCGGAGGACGGCACTTTCTCCATTGAGGCTGGCTCACCGAACCACATCACCCTGACCACACGCAGGTAGTAGAAGGCGGATATTACGCTGTTAAGCACGGCGATAATCACCAACCACAGCAGGCCGTGCCGTACGGCCCCGCTGAAGATATAAAACTTAGCCATGAACCCGGCTGCCGGCGGCATGCCGATGAGAGATACCAGGCACAGTGTGAGTCCCAGCGCTAGCAGCGGCGCCCGCTTTGCCATGCCGGAGTAGTCGGCGATGAGGTCGCTATCAAGCTTGTTGGATATAGCAATGATGGCAATGAATGCCCCCAGGTTGGTCAGCGAGTAGCTGGCGAGGAAGAAGAGCAACCCGCTTTGCCCGGCAAGTGCTGATGAGTCGCTCAACATCGGCGAGGTGACTCCCACTGTCGCCAGTCCCACCATCAGGTAGCCCGCCTGGGCGATGCTGGAGTAACCGAGCATCCGCTTGATATTGGTCTGGAGCAGGGCGACAACGTTGCCCAGGGTCATGCTGATGGCGGCGAGGATAGCGAAGACGAGTCCCCAGTCATGGCTCAGCCAGTCGGGAAGCCCGAAGGCGGAGAAGAAGACCCGCAGGATAATGGCGAAACCAGCCGCCTTGCTGCCGACGGAGAGATAAGCGGTTATCGGCGTTGGCGCCCCCTCGTAGACATCGGGCACCCACATGTGGAAGGGGACGGCGGCAATCTTGAAGCCGAAGCCGGCAATCAGCAGCACGATGCCCATTATTAGCCCGGGGCTGGATAAGACACCCTGCGATGACATCGTCCCAACCGCACTGGCGATTTCACCGAGCTGCGTCTTGCCGGTGAAGCCGAAGACCAGCGCCATGCCGAAGAGCAATACCGCCGAGGCTACGGCTCCCAGCAGCAGGTACTTGAGCGATGCCTCAGTGGACTTTTTGTCCTTGAGAAAGCCCACCAGCGCATACAGCGAAAGGCTGGCAAGCTCCAGGGAGATATACAGAGAGATTAGCTCCGCAGTGGCTGCCATGAGCATCATCCCCAGGGCAGCCAGGAGCACCAGGGCGTAGTACTCGCCCTGGAAGCGGGCGAACTTTGATACGTAGTCCACCGAAGCCAGGATCACCAGGGCGGCAATACCTAAAAACAGCAGCTTGAAGAACAGGGCGAAGCCGTCAACCGCCAGCATGTCGTTGAAAGCCGCCTGCGGGCTGCCGCCCCACATCGCCAGGGCGAAGCCGGCGGAGACGATAATGCCGGCGATACTGAGCACGACCAGCCAGCCCTTGCGCTGGACAAACAGGTCAAGCAGGATGATGGCTATCGCCGTTCCTGCCAGGCTAATCTCCGGTGCCAGAAGTCCCAGGTTCAAAGTTTGCTCCTTTTACCCGCCCAGCATGCCCGCTACGGGCGCTATACCTGTCTTGATAATATCGGTCAGCACCGCCGGGTAGATACCGACCAGCATGATAACCGCAACGAAGGCAAACATGTATACCCGCTCCATGATATCGGCGTCGTGCACCCCGTTGTACCGCTCCAGCACCGGCCCGTAGAATACCCGCTGGAGCATCCACAGGATGTAGCCGGCGGTGACGACCACCCCCAGGACAGCCAGGATGGTGGCAATCTTGGCGCCGGCGACGGCGGTGGACGAGAAGCTGCCGACAAAGACCAGGAACTCGGCGGCAAAGCCGCTGGTGGTGGGCAGGCCGAGGGATGCCAGCCCGGCAATGGAGAAGATGACGGTGATAATCGGTATCTGCCGCGCCAGCCCGCCCAGCTTCCTCAGGTCACGCTCCCCGGTGTTGTGCATCACCAACCCCGCCATGGCGAACAGCAGCCCGGTGATAATCCCGTGGCTGACCATCTGCAGGCTTGCCCCGACCAGGCTCACCTCGCCCAGGGCGAAAATCCCAAGCAGCACGTAGCCCATGTGGCTGACGCTGCTGTAGGCAATCAGCCGCTTGAGGTCGGTCTGCCGGAGGGTCACCGCCGCCCCGTAGAGGACACCGATTACCGCCAGCACTATCATCAGTGGGGCATAAGTCTCTGCGACCTCGGGAAAGATGCTGACGCATATCCTTATCATCCCGTAGCCGCCCATCTTGAGCAGCGCCCCCGCCAGCACCACGCTCACCGCCGTCGGGGCGTCGGTGTGGGCGTCGGGCAGCCAGGTGTGCAGGGGGAAGACCGGCAGCTTTACGGCAAAGCCGATTAGCAGCAGGAAGAAGATAGCCGCCGCCGGTATCGCTGATTGAATGCCAGCCAGCCCGCCCCGGGCAATATCTATCATGTTAAGGCTGCCGGTGGTGAAATACAGGCTTAAAATTCCCGCCAGCATAAAGGCGCTGCCGAACAGGGTATATATCACGTACTTTATTGCCGAGTATTGTTTTCTTCCCGTCCCCCAGATGGAAATCAGGAAGTACATCGGAGATCGGAAGAGCACACGTCTGAACTCCAGTCACGAGATTCCATCGCG
>CAYUBP010000068.1:0-7302 GCA_964443115.1 uncultured Dehalococcoidales bacterium
ACAGGTTGAAGAAGGAGGTACACCGGGTCAACATAACAGGCTAGCTCGGAGACGGAAAGCAATCCCATGAAGACTTCTGTTAAGACGAAAAACGAGAAGCAGGCATCATCAGGCGGGGCCATCGGGCGCTGGATAAGCGCCTGGGAGCCTTTGCCTGAAAATCAGCAGACGAAGGGGCTAGTAAAAAGATTTTTGAAAGACCATTACCTCTGGTTCATAGTTACCCTGGTATTGTCTGCGGGTGTCTCCACTTATGCGGCTGATATTGCGGCTATGAGCGGGTTGGCTACCGGCGGGTGGGAGATTACCTACTATGTGGCGCTACATCGCTTCCTTTTCCTGGCGTCTGTAGCCGTTATCGCCTGGAGATATGGAATAAAAGCGGGACTGGCTGCCTGCGTTGTCCTGGGACTGGTTGTGCTCTCACGTTCCATAGGAAGTATGTGGGAGCCGGATGTCTGGCTGGACATCCTGGTTATTATGATTGGCGGTGTCTGCTGCTGGCTAATCGGCAGACTGGGGAATATGGAAAGGCTTCTGAAAAAAGCGGCTGATGAGCTTCGGCAGCAGACGGCGAAACTGAAAATGGAAATAAATGAGCGCAGGCGGGCGGAGGAGACACTGAGGCACAGCGAGATGCGCTACCGTCTGTTGGCTGAGAACGCAACAGACGTTATCTGGACCACAGATATAAGTAATCCGGAACGGCTGACTTATGTCAGTCCCTCTATCACCCAACTGTTGGGCTATACCATTGAGGAAGCCATGGCTAAGAAGATGGAAGAGGTCTTTACTCCCGCCTCTTTTGAAGCTGCCATGAAAGCTCTTGCGGAGGAGTTGGGCAGAGAAAATCCGGGTAACAGGAGCCTCTGCAGGTCACGGACTCTGGAAGTAGAGCTGAATCGCAAGGATGGTACGGTGGTGCCCGTTGAGATTAACTCCAGTATCGTACGGGGTTCCGATGGCAAGAGTACTGAGATTCTGGTGATAGCGCGTGATATCAGCGACCGCAAGCGGGCTGAGGCGAGGATAAAGCAGGCAGCAGAGGAGTGGCGGATGACCTTTGACTCCATCACTGACTGGGTCTCAATTATAGATAGGGACTTTAAGCTTATCAGGGTGAATAAGGCTCTTGCTGATGCCCTGAATAAGACGCCTAAGGAGCTCATCGGCGGGAGTTGCTACAGGTTGATACATAAAACTGACCAGCATGTGCCAGATTGCCCCCATCAAAGAACAATGGATACCGGAAAACCGGCTAGAGCGGAGTTTTTTGAGACAGACCTGGGTATCTATCTTGAGGTGACCACATCGCCTGTATTTGATAAGGAAGGAGAGGTAGCGGGTACGGTACATATCGCCAGGGACATTACCGAGCGCAAACAGATGCAGGAGCAGCTGATGATAACCGACCGACTGGCTTCTATTGGGGAACTGGCATCGGGGACCGCTCACGAACTCAACAACCCTCTGACCAGCGTCATCGGTTTCTCTCAGCTACTTATGGAGAGAGACATCCCCGAAGATATCAAAGAAGATTTGAGCCTCGTCCACAGCGAAGCCCAACGGGCTGCCGGCATAGTCAAGAATCTTCTCGCCTTTGCCCGAAAGCATGCGCCAGTAAAGCAACCCACCCAGATAAATAGTGTGATAGGGGACGTTTTAAAATTGCGTGCCTATGAGCAAAAAGTGAGCAACATCCAGGTTGAGAGACGGCTGGCTGCCGGTCTGCCTGAAATCATGGCTGACTATTTTCAGATACAGCAGGTCTTCCTCAATATTATCATCAATGCCGAGTATTTCATGAGCGAGGCACACGGCAAAGGCACACTTACTATTACCAGCGAGAAGGCAAACAACGCTATCAGGGTTTCATTTGTTGATGATGGCCCGGGGGTTCCGGAGGAACACCTGCCGAGGATATTCAGCCCGTTCTTCACTACCAAGGAGGTGGGGAGGGGGACCGGGCTTGGTTTGAGCATCTGCCACGGCATAGTAGCTGAGCACGGCGGTCAAATATATGCCAGAAACCATGCGGGTGGAGGCGCTACCTTCATTGTGGAACTGCCGGCAGGCGGGCATTAGCCGGGGAGACTGGCCTTTAAGTAATACGGGCATATTATAACTCATGCCCATGCTGGTGACGGTATTGTGCAGCCCTTCCGCCAGCAGGGACTCCCGAGTACAGTCAGCGAGATGGCATTGTTCAAAAGCCAGACCTGTGACGGGCAGCTGGTCTTTTCACCTGCTCTAATGTGCTCCTGACAACAGCTCTTAGCTCTTCAGGTGAAAACGGCTTGGGTAGGAACGGCCGTCCTGCCTGGTCAAGGAAACTCTGGGTGTCCTTGCCTATTACGTCTCCCGTAGTAAATATGACTCTGTCAATCATCCCCGGGTGAGTTTTGCTGATAATATGGAAGAGCTCCTGCCCGCTCATAACCGGTGTCCTGATGTCAATGATGCAAAGGGTGTAATCTCTCTGCTCCAGCATTTTCCCTGCAATCTGGCCGTTAACGGCAATGTCGACTGTTAGCCCTTCTCCGGTGAGGACTCTCAGGCATAGAGTGCTGATTATCGGTTCGTCTTCAACGACGAGAATCCTGTTACCGTTAGCCGATTTCTTCATTTCCTTCTCCCTGCCTTTCTTGGCTCAATTGCCTCAGGACGGCTATGACCTTATTGAAATCAGTAGACTTATTGAAGAAGAAAGATGCCCCCAGGTCCAGGCATTTGTTCCGGTACTGCGGATACGGGTAGTTGGTGAGCATCATCACCACCAGTTCCGGCTTGTCTTTCTTCAGCTGCTGGAGCACTTCTATGCCGCTCTTGCCGGGCATCCGGACGTCCAGTATCGCTACATCGGGATTCAGCGCCTGACTGGCAGCTATAGCCTGTTCCCCATCCTTTGCCTGACCTATGACCTCAACTTCCGGAATCTCTGAAAGCATAGCCAGCATCCGCCCGCGTGTGAACGGTGAATCATCGGCAATGATGACCCTGATTTTTCTTGATACCATCACTCCCCCCGAAAACCTGCTATTCCTGCTTCTAGAAAGAGTTTAACCCAGAGATCGTGATATGTCTGTCAGCAGAAGACTAATATTGTTGTAGGAATATTCCTACAACAATATCGCGTTTGGCCAGGGCGCAGGCATTGTGCGAGGCGGAATGTCCGGTCTCATGCTGGGCTTACCGGCAACTTGTGTCTAGGAGAAAAGCTGCGGTCGCCTCAACCGAGGAGATGGTTCTCTACAGCGTAGCGGGTAAGGTCAGCATTACTTGTCATCTTCATTTTTTTGAGGACACGCTGCCGGTAGGTGCTCGCAGTCTTGATACTGAGTGACAGTTCATTCGCAATCTCCGTCATCGTCTTGCCGGAGGCGATAAGGAGCATTACTGTAAGCTCGCGGTCGGACAGTGCCATGTGAGGAGGTTTCTCATCCAGGAATATCATATCGGCAGCCAGTTTCTCCGCCAGGGAAGGGCTGATATATCTCTTGCCATTCGCCACTGTTTCTATGGCTGCTATCAGCTCTGCCGGGGCTTTGTCTTTCGTCACGTATCCCAGAGCGCCGGCTTTCAGGACTCTCACCGCGTACCGCTCCTCGGGATGCATGCTTAGCACCATGACTTTGATACCCGGCTTAAGACTTCTTAAGTCTTTCAGGATGTCCAGACCGCTGATGCCGGGCATGGTAATGTCAAGCAGGACCAGGTCATACTTCTCGTTGGCCACCTTGCTCAGTACTTCCCGAGCCGTACTTGCTTCACCGGCAACGGTCATGCCCGGGACGTCGGCGACAATCTGCCTCAGCCCCTGGCGGACAACCGCATGGTCGTCAGCTACCAGTATTCTTATCATTTGTCCTCTCTTTCTGGTTGACCGGAATCGCCACGGTTACCGTCGTGCCCTGACCGGGATAGCCGGCTATATTAATGTTGCCGCCATAGGCGTGTGTGCGCTCTCTCATCCCCAGCAGTCCTAGAGAGTTGTGGGCGTAGATTTCTTTTTCAGTGATTCCCCTGCCGTTATCCGTAACATTTAACCTGATGCTGTCGCCTTCCATTTTGAGCGAAACCCTGACCAACGTCGCACAGGCGTGCCGGGCGACATTGGTCAGGGTCTCCTGAAAGATACGGAACAGGGCTACTGAAACTCCCGAATCTAGCACGGGTTCGTCCGCCGGTGACTCGAGTTCACACCTGAGTCCGCTTCGCTCCTCAAATTCCCTCGCATGTGATTCAATGGCTGCCCAGAGGCCGAAATCGTCAAGCTCCGCGGGCCTTAGCTCCGTGGAAATCCTCTTCACCGTTTGAATGCTGCTGTCAGTAATTGCTGACATTGAGTCTATCTTGGCAGTTAATGATTGAGCTTCTCCGGGTAACCTGCTCCTCAGCCAGAACAGGTCCATCTTCAGAGCTGTAAGCAGCTGCCCCAGTTCGTCGTGGATTTCGCACGAAATAACTCTCCTTTCCTCCTCCCTGACCGACTGAAGGCGTTTGGCAAGACTGCGCAGCTGCTCCCGAGACCTTCTGGCATTTCCCTCTGATTGCCTTGCTTCCTCATACAGACGCATATTTTCAAGACTCATCGCCATCTGGGAGCTTATTGAGAAAATCAGCTGCATATCTTCGGTGTCATAAGGCTGCTCGGAAAGTTTGCGTCCCAGAATCAGGACTCCCGCCAGCTTGCCGCCGGGCGTCTTAAGTGGAACAATTAGATGCCCTCCCATATCCCGGAGCATTTCTCTCTCACCGGTAATGACTCCGTGAAACTCCGTAACCAGGTCAAGGTCGTTGTGGGTAATCGCTTGACCATGACGCTCTAACCATTGAGTGACACTGCTGTCCCTCTTAAGCACGACATTGCTGCTGATATCTCGCAGGCTTGAGGAAGAAGCAATGTGGAAGTCGTCATCAGGTGGGGTAGGGCGCAAAAGGTAAACATCCCTGGTGCGCAGCGCACCCGCAAGCAGGTCAACCATCATCTTGCCAAGCTTGTCTGACTCGGTCAGGCTCTGAATCCGCATCCTGAAGGTATCAAGCGCCTCCAGGAAATCATACCTGTTGCGGTAAAACCACCGGTCCACGCGTCTCTGGACAACCTGCCACAATGGCAATACGATAAGCGCCAGCGAGACCATGATAATGATAGACAGCCATATGGGGATACTCCTCAGGTCAAAAACGCGGGAAAGTATGAGGAAGATACCCACGAAAGGCAGGAGAACCAGTACGCTTGTCATAAGATAAGCCGAGCTCTTGCGCATGACCAGGCGGATGTCCAGCAGGCGGTGTCTCAGGATGGCGACCGTTATCAGAAGACAGAAAACTATATTGCCGACCACGAGGCCGGGATAAAGCGGCAGTCCCAGGGCCGGAAGGATATCAAAGGCACTACCGAGGACGGAAACAGCGAGTCCCACAATAATATAAAGTGCCCGGTTCTTTTCGTCGGGAAGCTGTGAGCTTCTATAGAAGCGGATAAGGTTTATGGCGGCGAGTGCAGTCAGCGTGTAGCAGAGCGCCACCTGTAAAGCCATTCCCGGTCCGAGAATCGGAGCATAGCCGAAGGGCTCTATCCGCATGCCGGCATAGAGAAGGTCGGTTGCGCCCAGAGACGCAAGCAAGAAGGGGACCAGATAGAGGCCGGGGAGGACGAAACGGCCAGTGCGAGCGCCGGTGTAACGGATAGAGAAGTGGTAAAACAGTACAGCGAGAAGGACGCCCACCGGCGATACGAACCATCTTTCCCAGAAGAAAGCGTGCTCGGTGTCGGGACTTGCGCGCATGGCAAAGATTATCAGCCCGTAGATGGCAAGGATGAAGAAATAGGAGCCTATCAGCCGGTGCACGGTCTTTCGCCAGTGCCCTCTCAGGACAATAGCTGACAAAACCAGTCCAAAAGCGCTCAGAACCAGCGGCGCAATAAGATACGCATTCATTTGCAGCCTGTTACTATCCTTTGCTTACGTCAATAAGGTCTCTTATAACTGCATCGGAGGCGTTCATGTGGGGCGGCTTGAAATGAGAGAGCTCCGCCCCTTCCAGGCGCTTCTTTTCAAGGTAGCGCTGGAAAGTCCCCGGCGGAAGCAGCACAACCCTGAGCGGCCGTAATCCCAGCATCCGGTCAAGGTCACTGTAATCAGTATTAATAGCTCCCAGCTGTTGCTGGAGCTTCATTTCGAGGTCATCGCCTTCGGCGTGCTCTCCGAGCTCAATATAGAGGCGCAGAAACGGCTGACCGTTCTCGAACTCCTTGCGGACGCTCCAGTCCTGATACTTGATTCCCATATTGGCAATAGCCTGCCACATACTCTTTTCATCCAGCCTGGCGAAACCGGCAAGGTCAATAAGGTCGTCACCGCGGCTGTGAAAGACCATCTGGGGAAGCTTAATGCCCGCATCTTCATCTTCAAGGGCGGTAATCATGATGAGGTCACCGAGCCTGTACCTCAGGAATGGCATGCCGTAGAAATTCGTGATGACCACCTCGTAGACTCTGCCCGGTTTGACTTGGTCAAGGAGCACTGTGGACGGCTCGTAGGTACTGTCCTGCCGGCTCTTGAGCCATTCCTCTTCCGGAATAAACTCGCGAAACGAAGAGAACGGGACGAAGGTCATGCCTTCTTTGTTCCAGGCCTGGGTTGCGATGAGGCCGGCTTCCGTGGCGGCATAGACCTGTAGCGGCTCTCTTCCCCAGTAGTAGGCTATCTTTTCCTTATATATCTCGGTGTCTATTCCGTAGCCAACGATGCCCTTAAGTGGCCAGAGGTCTCTGGGCAGGATACCCCGCCCCTGCCGTTTGCTGCTGAGCATGGCCCGTATCATGCGCAGCGCTATCTGCGGATGCAGCATGCTTTTATTGAGCTTCAGCTTCCCGGAGCTATCCGCAAACCGCTCTCCCATCTTGATGAGAACACTGCTAAGAGAGGTCAGAGCGTCCGCCCCTGTCCGCAGGGCAGTCTCAAAGCCAATTTGAATCCGCTTCTGAAAGTCTTCGTCAGCCGCCTCCTCCAACCCGGGAATGGGCTGAACGCCCATCTGCTTTACCATCTCCTGCATGTAAATGGCTGCGCCATAGGGACTGGGTGGTAGATTGTGCAGGATACGGGAGCCCTGACCGATGTTGACCTCGCCCTTCCTCGTCGTGCAGGCTAATAGACCGGTAGAAATCGCGCACATGGCAAACATCTGCAGGCCCTCTGGGGTGAAGGGGACCCACTTGGGTTTACCCCCGCGCCCCGATGTGCACGCCCAGGTGCAGTTCTTGGCAGGCAAGGCATCATCGCTTCTGGCATC
>CAYUBP010000069.1:0-7265 GCA_964443115.1 uncultured Dehalococcoidales bacterium
CCGGCTGGTCACTCATCGTGCTGTACTCCAGCCCCAGCGAGGACGCCCACCTGCTTTATCTCTACGATACCTTCCGCCGCGTCAACCAGTACAGCGACACCCTGACCGCCGCTATAACCGGCTTCCTGGCGCCGGAGGACTTTAGCGGTCGGCTGACGGCATTCGTCGGCGAGGGAGACGACGGGAGCAGCTACGCTGGCGACAGCATCAAGGTAAACGACCACCTTTTGCCAGTTTCCCCGGATGGCGTCAATCCGCAGAATAACGTCTGGAACAGCCGTTCCAGCGGCATCGGCGGCGAGACTATAGACGGCATTGATATTGATACGTTTGATATTTCAGACGTAATCGGTGAGGGGGACACCGCCGCCACGCTGGCGTTTGATACCGGCCAGGACGGCTGGGCGCTGATTTATATGCTCCTCTCCTTCAAGACCGACCCCAGTACCATCGGGGCGGAATCGCCGGTGGGCATTGTCACCTTCACCTTCGGCTAGGAATGTTACCGCCAGCCGGGAGCTGGCACAGACAGCCACTTCACCCGTTTCTCCTCTTGCTTGCCGCCTTACAGGAAGGCGGCAAGCCTGTTTTTGAGCGTTAGCTCTTTCTTGGACACCCCGGAATGGAGAGCTGAAGAGAGGCAAAGCGATTAGCATTTGGAGCAGCGTTTAGTATAAAATAATACGGGGGTTTATTCCCCCACCCAAGATTCAGGGAAAGGCAGAAGATGGAGAAAGAATATAAATACCAGAGTAATATTCCCCAGTATTACAACATAACCACCAAGCTGGTTGATGAGATGGTGGACAGCGGGCTAGGTGACAAGGTAGCCGTATACTACCAGGACAATGCCTATACCTACAAAGAGATGCAGGGCATGATTAACCGGGTGGGAAATGCGCTCAAGATTCTCGGCGTGCACATGGAAGAGCGAGTGGCGTTAGTATTATATGATTCCCCTGAGGCCATGGCTAGCTTCTTCGGAGCCATAAAAATCGGCGCTATCCCCATCCCGCTCAACTACATGTACACCATGCATGACTACCGCTATGTACTTAACAACAGCCGGGCACGTACCATCATCGCCCATAGTGATTTTATTGATGAGATTGAAGGCTTCAAGGAGAGGCTGCTTTATCTTGAGAACACTATTATCGTCGGCGATAAGAAACGGGCTTACCATATCTCATTCCGTGATATCGTTGACCGCTGCTCGGATAAGCTGGACGTGGCTTATACTACCTTTGAAGATGCCGGTTTCTGGAACTATACCTCGGGCAGCACCGGTGTCCCCAAGGCTGCCGTTCACCTGCAACACGACGTCTTTTCCTGCATTGACAGCTATGCCAGAGGTATCCTGGGCGTCACCCAGGACGATATATTCTTTTCCGGGTCAAAGTTCTTCTTTGCCTACGGGCTGGGCAACAGCTTCTTCTATCCCCTGGCTGTCGGTGCTTCGGTAATCCTGCTTCCTGACCGGCCGCGGCCCGAGACCATGTTATCCACAATCAGCCGTTATCACCCCACGATATTCTTCGGCGTGCCCACCCTCTATGCCAATATGCTGGAAATAAAAGACGCCGAGAAGAAATACGACCTCTCATCCCTCCGTATCTGCACCTCGGCGGGGGAAGCCCTGCCCAAAGAGGTCTTCTACGAATGGAAGAGGCGGTTCGGCTTGGATATTCTGGACGGTATTGGCTCAACAGAGCTATTGCACATCTTCATCTCCAACCGCCCGGGAGATGTCAAGCCAGGGAGCTCGGGCAAAGTTGCCCCCGGGTACCAGGCAAGGATTGTTGACGACAGGGGCAATGAGGTACCGGACGGCGAGATAGGCACCCTGCAGGTAAAGGGAGAATCAACGGCAGCTTACTACTACCGATACCATGACAAGACCAAGACTTCCATGCTGGGCGAGTGGTTTAACACGGGAGACAAGTACTACCGTGACGCCGAGGGCTATTACTATTACTGCGGCAGGAGCGATGACATGCTCAAGGTAGGCGGTATCTGGGTTTCGCCGGTTGAAGTGGAAGACGCCCTGATTTCACACCCGGCGGTGCTTGAGGCGGCGGTGGTTGGCAGGAAAGATGAGCATGACCTGGTCAAGCCCAAGGCGTATATAATCCTGAAGAATGGCTACCAGCCGTCCGAGGAACTGTCTAAAGACATCCAGGCGTTTGTCCGGAAAGCCCTGGCGCCCTACAAGTACCCCAGGTGGATTGAGTTCGTCAGCGAATTGCCCAAGACCGCCACCGGCAAGATACAGCGCCACAAGCTCAGGGACTAGGCTGCGGAGCGCAGACCTTACATAAAGTGGTACCCCTGGTGCGACTCGAACGCACGACACGCGGTTTAGGAAACCGCTGCTCTATCCACCTGAGCTACAGGGGCGTCTACCCGGCCGCTTTTAAATGATAGCACTCCCGTATTGCATAAGCAAGGCTCGCCCGGCTTGATGGTGGGCCCTCCGGTACCCTATTGACTTCCGATTGCCGCCGTGCAATACTCAGGCAGAATAAGAAAGGAGGGGAGCGATGCTAAAGGATTTTAAGGCATTCATCATGAGGGGCAGCGTCGTTGATATGGCTGTCGGTATCATTATCGGTGCAGCCTTCGGTGCCATTGTCAGTTCGTTCGTGAAAGATATACTTATGCCACCAATAGGATTAGCACTTGGAAACGTAGACTTTACCAACCTGTTTGTGGTTTTGAAGGAGGGTACAGCCGCAGCTCCTTATGAGTCTCTGGCTGCCGCACAGGCTGCCGGGGCAGTTACCATTAATTATGGACTCTTTATAAATTATATAATCGCTTTCCTGATAGTAGCGACTGTTCTTTTTTTCTTTGTTGTGCGCCCGATTGCCCGGATGCAGGCTCCCAAGAAAGTTGAGGCGCCCGCTGCCCCCACAACAAAGGAATGTCCTTTCTGCTTCACCAGTATCCCGATTAAAGCCACCCGTTGCCCGAACTGTACCTCCGAACTAAAGACGTTATAGCCCGTTTTGCACTTGCCGTGGCTTTGGGCTATACTGGAGGTGAGACTGTAACCATGGGCACGGGAAGCGATGAGTCATGACCAGCTCATAGCCAGGATTAAAGAGTACATGCCGCCAGAGAAAGTCGCCCTGGTAGAGAAGGCGTATGAATTCGCCGCCAGGGCGCACGAGGGGCAGTTGCGCCGGTCAGGGGAGCCATACATGGAGCACCCGCTGCAGACGGCACTGACCCTCACTGACCTCCAGCTTGACGCCGCCTCGCTGGCAGCCGCCCTGCTGCACGACGTCTCTGAAAACTGTGGAATACCTGTCCCGGAGATTGAAGCTGAGTTCGGCACAGAGATAGCCAGGCTGGTTGACGGCGTCACCAGGCTGGGCAAGCTCTCGTGGCAGGCTCCGGGGGAAGATGCCGCCAGGCACCAGCAGGCAGAGAACCTGAGGAAGATGCTGGTGGCGATGGCTCAAGACCTACGGGTGGTCTTCATCAAGCTGGCGGATAGGCTGCATAATATGCACACCCTGGAGGCGCTCCCGCCGCAGCGGCGGCGCGACATCGCCCAGGAGACCCTGGAGATATATGCTCCGCTAGCCCACCGCCTCGGCATAGGCGGGCTAAGATGGCAGCTGGAAGACCTCTCCTTCCGCTATCTGGAGCCGCGCCAGTACCGCCGGATAGCTGGATTGCTTGCCGCCCGGCGCGATGCACGGGAGAGCCTGATTGAGCAGGTAATCCAGATCCTGGATGCAGAATTCAAGCGCTCCGGTATCACCGCCGAGATATCAGGCAGGCCAAAGCATATCTACAGCATCTACCAGAAGATGCAGAAATACCAGGCAATCGGCAAGCAGTTTGACGATATTCATGACCTGCTTGCCCTGCGGGTGCTGGTCAATTCTGTCCCTGATTGCTACGGGGCTCTGGGCGTCGTCCACAGCCTGTGGCATCCGTTGCCCGGTGAGTTTGATGATTTTATCGCCAATCCCAGGCCTAACGGCTACCAGTCGCTGCATACCACGGTAATGTACCAGGGGACGACCCCGCTTGAGATTCAGATTCGCACCCGGGAGATGCACCATATTGCGGAGTACGGCGTAGCCGCCCACTGGCGCTACAAAGAGGGCGTGAGCCGGGACATGGACTTTGAGGAGCGGATATCCTGGCTACGCCAGCTTATTGACTGGCAGCGCGAGCTAGCCGGTGCGGAGGAGTTCCTGGAATCGGTCAAGACGGATATATTCATTGACCAGGTATTCGTGTTCACGCCCAAGGGTGAGATAAAGGACTTGCCCAAGGGCTCGACCCCTCTGGATTTCGCCTACCGGGTTCATACCGAGGTGGGGCATCGCTGCATCGGAGCCAAGGTGAACGGGCGGCTGGTGCCGCTCAACTACCAGCTAAATAACGGCGATGTCGTGGAGATTATCGCCGCCAAGCGGACCAAGGGCCCGAGCCGGGACTGGCTCAGCCCCTACCTGGGTTATATCAAGACGACACACGCCAGGGAAAAGGTACGGCAGTGGTTCAAGAAACAGGCACGGGCGGAGAATGTTGAGCGCGGGCGGGAACTCCTGGATAAAGAACTGCAGCACCTGGGGCTGAGAAACATTGAGCGGGAAGAGGTCGCCCGGTCATTCAAATATGACGGCCTGGATGACTTCCTGGCAGCGATTGGCTATGGGGAGGTTACCGCTCACCAGATTGCGCTGAAGCTGGCTGCCCAGCAGGGGCAGCCCGAAATCGGTCCGGTGGCGACGCCGCTCAAGCCGCCGGCGTCAGCAGTCCAGGTACTCGGCGTCGGTGACCTGCTTACCCATCTCGCCCAGTGCTGCCATCCGGTGCCCGGTGACAAAATCATCGGCTATGTTACCCGCAGCCGCGGGGTGACAATACACCGCCGTAACTGTTACAATGTTGTTCACGAGGTGGAGAAGGAGAGGCTGATTCCCGCCCAGTGGCAGCCGACCGATGCACTCTATCCGGTCACTATCCAGGTGGAAGCCTGGGACCGGGTAGGACTGATACGGGACATCACCTCTGTGATTGCTGAAGAGAAGGTCAATATTGCCGCAGCAAGTACGGCAAATCATGATGACAATACCATAACCCTGTATTTCACCCTGGAGACGGCTGGCTTAGCCCAGCTAAGCCAGCTGCTGGTCAAAATTGAGGGGGTGCGGGGTGTGGTGAGCACTGCCAGGGTTGGAGGCGGCGGGACAGTTGCCTCCCCAACCGACGACAAGACTAAGGAGGTACACATTGCAGAGCAGTAAATCAGCGGAGAAAAGGATGCGGGTGGCAGAGAGAAAACAGGCGCGCAATAAACCACCTCGCAGCCTGTGCAAGACCAATATCAGCAAGGCGGAGAGGCTTATTCTCTCCGGCGAGCTGGAACCTGCCGGGCAAGCCGTGGCAGCAGCGGTTAGCTCTCTGGACAAGGCGGCGGAAAAAGGGATTATCCACCCCAATAATGCCGCCCGTCGCAAGTCCCGGCTGGTAAAGAAACTGAATACGGCTTCTACGGCAAAGCCCGAGCCGGAGAAAAAATAGACCGGCAGGATTTGACGCGGGGCAGCTTGAGGGTTTATGCTCCTAGTATAAGACCGATAGCTATAAGGCTGCCCGGGAGTTGACTTGAATTTTGCAGCCGGACAGTATAAATTAAGCAGTCGGGTGGGGGAATTATGATTCTATCTCAGTTTCAGACCGTGGGTCGTGACCTCTTTGCCCAGGGGCTGGTCTCCTCTCATAGCGGTAACCTCAGCATCCGGCTGGGAGACCGGCTGATTATAACCCGCCGCGGCAGCCGGCTCGGCTGCCTGGAGGAGCATGACCTGATTGAGACGGGGATAGATAAGAATGACCGGAATACGCCACTGGCATCCGTAGAGCTCCCCGTGCACCGCGCCATTTACCAGCAGACAGCGGCGTCAGCTATTGTTCATGCCCATCCGCCGCATGCCATTGCCCTGTCGCTGACTGAGACTGAGATTCTTCCCAGTGATACCGAAGGCCTGTCAATAATAGGGCACGTCCCCGTCCTCGGCTGGCACATGGATGTCAAACCGGGGGGGCTGGCGGATGTAATCGCCCGTGCGCTCCGGCAGTGCCGCACTGTCATAGTCCACGGGCACGGCAGCTTTGCCATCGGTCAGCTACTTGAGGAAGCCCATAACTGCACCACTACCCTGGAGGAAAGCTGCCGGGTCATCTGCCTGCTTAAGTCGCTGGCGACAAACCAGGCTAAGGGAGTGGCTTACCCATACCAGCAACACGAGGTGTGACCCCCGTGCTGCTGCCTCTATTTCTTATAGACCGGCGTGCACCAGTCAAGATACTTGGGGTTGTTGCCCTTTATCACCTCGGAATAGAGCTGCTGTAGCTTCCGGGTTATCTCCCCGACCTCGCCGTTGCCTATCTTGCGATGGTCTATCTCAGCTACGGGCGTGATATGGGCGGCGGTGCCGGTAAGAAAGCACTCTTCGGTAACATAGAGCTCGCTGCGGTCAACCCACCTTTCTACTGTTTCTATGCCCAGCTCCTCCCGTGCCAGCGTTATGACTGTTTCACGGGTGATGCCCGCCAGGATGCTGCTATACGTAGCTGGCGTGACCAGCCTGCCGTCTATTACGAGGAATATATTCTCGCCACTGCCCTCGGAGACATAGCCCGCGGGGGTAAGCATGATTGCTTCGTCAAAACCATTGAGGATGGCTTCTGTCTTCGCCAGGGCGTTATTTACATAAAGCCCGGTAATCTTCGCCTGGGGCGGAATTACGTTATCATCCGGGCGCCGCCACGATGAGACGGTGCACTTTGCCTTCTCCATGTCAAGATAGGGGCCCCAGGGCATGGCGAACAACAGGAAATCGTCCTCCAGGTTATGGAGGCGGACTCCCAACGACTCGGAGCTCTTATAAGCCAGGGGGCGGATATAAAGGTCCTCTTCAAACCCGCACTTCGCTACCAGCTCCACCGTTATCCGGCACAGCTCATCTACACTATGGGGGAGACTGATATTCAAGACCTTGCAGCCCCGGTGCAGCCGCTGGTAGTGCTCCCTGACCCGGAACAGATAAATCTGCTTCTGGTCACCGTTCCAGTTACCCCTTATACCCTCAAAAGCGGCAGTGCCGTAGTGGATACAGTGGGTCATAACGCCTATCCTGGCGTCGGCTAGGGGAACGAACTGATTGCGGAAGAAGGCATATGATGGCATTAGATCGGAAGAGCGTCGTGTAGGGAAAGAGTGTAGGATAGGGTGT
>CAYUBP010000070.1:0-7236 GCA_964443115.1 uncultured Dehalococcoidales bacterium
AAGTGGTGGTGGTCTTTAACGGGGTGGGCTTAAAGAAGCTGCTTGCCAGCTTTGCAAAACTGGAGAAGATTGGGTAAATCCTAATGCCCATAAAAGTTCTGGATAAAAAGCTGGTGGTGCGTATCGCCGCCGGGGAGGTGGTGGAGAGACCGGCTTCGGTGGTGAAGGAGCTGGTAGAGAACTCGCTGGATGCCGGCTCCACGCAGATTGCGGTGGAGGTGAGGGGCGGCGGGGTGGGCATGATAAGGGTTGCCGATGACGGGTGCGGCATCCCGCCGCTGGAGGTGGAGCTTGCCTTTGAGCGCTATACCACCAGCAAGATTGGCAGGCTGGAAGACCTGGAGCGCATCACCAGCCTCGGCTTCAGGGGGGAAGCTCTTCCCAGTATTGCCGCCGTGGCTGAGGTGGAAATGGTGACCGCTGCCGGCGGCGAGGCGGTTGGCTCTTTTATCAGCCTCGCTGACGGCGCCATCGTCAGCCGGAGGAGCCAGGGGCGGTCTCAGGGGACTACCGTTACCGTAAAGAACCTATTCCGCAATGTGCCGGCGAGGCTGAAGTTCCTCAAGTCGCCGGCAACGGAAAATAGCCACATCGCCAGCGTGGTTAGCCAGTATGCCCTGGCTTTTCCCGGGGTTAAGTTCAGCCTGGTGGTTGATGGCAGGGCAATGCTGAGGACGCCGGGCAACGGCGAGTTGATAGACAGCGTTGCTGAGGTCTACGGGCTGGAGGTTGCCCAAAATATGCTGGCGGTCAGCAGCGCCCCGGGCTCGTTGCCCCGGGTTACCGGAATGGTAGGAGCGCCGGCGGTCAGCCGCTCCAGCCGGGGATACCTGAGCTTCTTTATCAACCGCCGCTGGGTGACCAGCCGCCTGCTGGCGAGGGCGGTGGAGGAGGCGTATCGCGGGCTTTTGATGGCGGGCAGGTATCCCATCGCTGTTATAAATCTCTGGCTGCCTCCGGAGGAGGTGGATGCCAATATTCACCCGGCGAAGACCGAGGTCAAGTTCCAGCATGAGCACGTGGTCTTCAGCGCCGTCCAGAGGGCGGTGCGTCAGGCGCTGGTGGAGCAGGCGCCGGTACCGAAAATGGCTGCCGCACAGCCCCCGGCGGCAGCGCAGCCGGTATTACGGGCGCCCGCCGGTGCCGGCTATATGCCGCTGGAGGCTCCCCAGACGCCGGCACAATCCCTGCCGGTGCTCCGGGTGCTGGGGCAGCTTGCCAGCAGCTATATCATTGCCGAGGGCCCTGATGGGCTGTACCTGATTGACCAGCACGCTGCCCATGAGCGCGTCCTGTTTGATAAGATACGGCAATCACAGAGAGAGGTTGAGGTCCAGGCGCTGCTGGAGCCGGTGACGGTTGAGGTCAGCCCGGCGCAGGCGGAAGCCTTGAAAAAGCACTATCAGGAGATGGCTGAGTTTGGCTTCTCGGTTGAGACCTTTGGCGAGAGGACATGTCTTGTCCGGGCGGTGCCGGCGCTGCTTGGTGGCCGGGACTGGAGAGGGGTGCTTGCCGAGCTGCTTGACCTGGATGCAAGCAACTGGGCGGAGAGCGTGGCTAAGTCTCTCGCCTGCCACGGTGCGGTGAGGGTGGGGGAGGGATTGACCGGTGAGGAGATGCGGCAACTGGTTCGGCAGCTTGAGCAGACCGATTTACCCAACACCTGCCCCCACGGCAGACCGACCATGATTTGCCTGAGCTCGGGGCAGCTCAGGAAGGAGTTTGGCCGGGCGTAGGTTTCTGGCTGCTGCCGGGCTTGACGAGGGGTACACCGGCGGCGCACAGCGGACATTCATCAGGATGGTATGTCCTGGTTGCGGCACGGTGGCAGCTGAAGAGGGGGACTCCGAAGTCTACCGGCTGGTCGGAGCGGTCAACCAGCACCCCGATACCGATGATTATGCCCTGGCAGTCAGCGACCGCCTGCATCACCTCGCGTATTGAGCTACCCGTGGTCAGTATATCGTCAACAATAAGCACCCGCTCTCCGGGGCTGATGGTGAATCCACGGCGGAAGGAGCGCCGCCCGCCCTCTTTCTCGGCAAATATTCCCCGTACACCGAGCTGCCGGGCGGTCTCAAACGCCAGGATAATGCCGCCGGTAGTCGGCCCGGCTACCACCTGGACCTGCTGTTCCCTGAAGTGTTCGGCAATCTGGCGGCAGAGCGCCTGAGTATACCCGGGGTACTGTAACACCTGGAACTTCTCCCAGTAGACCGGAGAATGCAGCCCGGAGGTAAGCAAGAAATGTCCGTCCAGCACTGCCCCTGATTTTCTGAAAATCTGCTCTGCGCTGTCCGCCATGCTCACCTCTCTTATCTATTTAATGCTTACGAGTTGCTTCTCAAGGGAGTAGTTAGGAACCAGCCCCCACCGGCTGGGGGGCCAGATTGTAAGCCAGGCTTTGCCTATTATGCTGTCACGGGATACAGTGTAGCCGATGTGAGAGTCGGCGCTGACGTTACGGTTGTCACCGAGGACAAAGTACTGGCCCTCGGGGATTGTTATCTCCGGATACGTATATGACGGCGGCTCCTTTATGTACGGCTCGTCCAGTCTCTGGCCGTTGACGTAGACTGCGTGGTCTTTAATCTCCACCGTGTCGCCCGGCAGGCCGATGATGCGTTTAATGTAGGGGATGGCGTCCTCCGGCTGGTTTGGGGGGTGAAAGGTTACGATGTCACCCCGCTCCGGCTCGTGGAAGAGGTAGGATACTTTGCTGACTATTACGCGCTGCCCGATTTGCAGGGTGGGCTCCATGCTGGGGCTGGGAATGATCCGGCTGTCAATTACCGCCTGCAGACCGAAGAATATCAGTGCTGCTAAGAGGAGTGTTATCAACGCCTCGCGTAGAAATAGCTTCATTTGCAACTACCTGTTTTGATTATACTCTGTTTAACCCTATCCTGCCAGTGTAATAACCCTATCCCCTTAATCCCCTCCCCCTTGATAAGAGGAAGGGGAAGTTATTTCTTAATAGGGTCGTGCCCCTCTTTAACACCCCGGGTGAATCTAGCGCATGCCTCCTCTGAAATACCCTCCCACTGTTATAACGTTCCTGGAAGGGAAAAGACAGGGAGGTTTCTCTTAAACATCCCGTTAGCCTAGCGTCGCGGAAAGGAGAGAGGAAAGCAGACGAAGCCATCTTGAATACCTGCCGCGGGCTAACTAAAGTACATCTTGTTCGTTATATATTACAGCGAGGAGGCTCTAATCTATAAGTAGTATTATAGTACTTCTGGTCTGGGGGTGACGCTATCGCAGGCTCTTAGAACAAAGCGGTATGAAATGGTACAATTTGAATATTGTAATAACACGGTTAAACTTTAGTAAGGAGTTAAAAAGGAGGCAAAGATGCAGAAGAAGTGGTTAGCGGCTATTGGCTTATCGCTGGTCATCCTCACCCTGGTGGTCGCTGGGTGCAGCTCCGCTCCCCTGACGGTCGGTCAGCAGAATACGGGAATCTGGGTGACCGGAGAGGGCGAGCTAATGGTTACACCTGACCTGGCGATACTCAGCCTGGGGGTCGAGGCTCAGGCGGAGACGGTGGCTGAGGCTCAAGAGCAAGCCCGGCGGGCGATGGACTCGGTCATGGCTGAGCTTGACCGGTATGACATTGATGAAAAGGACATCCAGACGGCGAGCTTCAGTATCTACCCGGTGTACGAGTGGGTGGACTCGTACAAAAGGCAGGAGCTGGTTGGCTACCAGGTGACCAACGCGGTGACGGTCAAGGTGAGGGAACTGGATGATACCGGAGCTATTCTTGATGCCGTGGCTGATGCTGGCGGGGACTATATCAGGGTAAGCAGCGTCAGTTTCACCGTTGATGACCCTGCCACTTATTACACGGATGTCCGGGAGAAAGCGATGGCTGATGCCAATACCAAGGCGAAACAGCTAGCCTCTCTGGGCGGCATAGACCTGGGCAAGCCGACCTATATCAGCGAGGGAAGCGTCTACGCTCCGGTTATCCGCCAAGACTACGCCACGGCTGAGTCGGGGAGCACGCCGGTACCGACTACCGCCATCAGCCCGGGGGAAATTGAAATCCAGCTTACCATCCAGGTAATATACAGCATCAAGTAAGACATGCCCTTGGCTTGAAACAAAGGGGAGCCGGAGAAATCTGGCTCCCCTTATTATTTGAGCCATAATCTCGCGCTATTTGCACTTTTTTTCTGAGTGATGCTAGAATGCTGTTAGTATGGATTATATGGAGCAAGCCCTTTCTCTTGCCAGGCTGGCGCTAGGGCAGACCAGCCCCAATCCCGCCGTAGGGGCAGTGGTGGTGAAAGGTGACATGGTCGTCGGGCAGGGATATACACATCCCGCCGGTTCCCACCATGCCGAGGTCATGGCGCTCCAGCAGGCGGGGGAGCAGGCAAGGGGTGGCGTGCTGTATGTTACCCTGGAGCCCTGCTGCCACCAGGGACGAACGCCGCCCTGCACCCGGGCGATTATTGACGCCGGCATCAGCGAGGTTCACCTGGCGACGCTGGACGCCAACCCTCTGGTCTGCGGGCGGGGGAGAGCGGAGTTGGAAGGCCGGGGTATCGGTGTGTACACTGGTGAGCACGAGGAGCAGGCAAAGGAGATTATTGAAGCCTATGCCAAGTTCATAACTACCGGTATACCTTTTGTTACCGTGAAGTTTGCCGCCAGCCTGGACGGCAGGATTGCCACCAGGGAGGGCGATTCCCGGTGGATTAGTGGGGAGGAGGCGAGGAAACAGGTCCATTACCTGCGCTATACCAGCGATGCCATTCTTACCGGTGTGAGCACTATAATTGCTGATGACCCCCAGCTTACTGTACGGCACTGGGGTGAGCGCGGCGGAATATGCAAGAAGCAGCCGCTGCGGGTGATAGTTGATAGCCAGGGGCGCACCCCGCCCGGCGCCCGGGTGTTCAGCCAGCCGGGCAAGACGCTTCTTGCGCTGGGTGGAAAAGTCGTACCGCGGCAGTTAGCCGCTTTTACCGGAGCCGGTGCTGAGCTTCTGGAGATGCCCCTGGAAGGGGGGAAGGTAGACCTGAGGCAGTTGCTGAAGGCGCTGGGTGAGCGACAGATTACAAGCGTGCTGGTTGAAGGTGGCGGCACTCTTCTCGGCTCGCTGTTTGACCGGGGGCTGGTGGACAAGGTTATCGCTTTTATTGCGCCAGTTATTATCGGCGGTGCCGAAGCTAAGGCTGCTGTCGGGGGCAGGGGGGTCAGCAAGGTTGCGGATGCTCTTAAGCTAAAGCGGCTCAGGGTGGAAAGGTTTGGCGATGACACGATGCTCAGCGGGTATGTTGCGGGGTGAGCGGTGTTTACCGGTATAATAAGAGAGGTGGGTACAGTTACGCTGGCGTCGCCGGGAAAGCTGGTGATTGCCGCCGGTGATGTCCTCCGCGGCATGGAGCCCGGGGGGAGTATCGCTGTTAACGGGGCATGCCTGACGGTAAGCGGTTTAGATAATAGTTCGTTTTCAGTTGATGTCATGCCGGAGACAGCCGGCAGGACTGGCCTGGGCAGGCTGAGAGCCGGGGACAGGGTCAACCTGGAGCCGCCGCTGACCATGGGAGGGCAACTGGGGGGGCACCTGGTGCAGGGCCACGTGGACGGGACGGGCAGGGTAGCCTCGGTGGTGCGGGGGAAGGGGGAGATGACCCTCAGGGTGGAGGCCCCGCCGGACGTGATGCGTTATGTTGTAGAGAAGGGATTTATCGCCGTGGACGGGGTGAGCCTCACCGTTACCGGTAGAGATGCTGCCTCGTTCGGCGTTTCAATTGTTGATTACACGCGGAGGCATACCACACTTGATAGCTGCAAGGCGGGGGACGTGGTCAACCTGGAAGTGGATATTATTGCCAAATATGTTGAGCAGCTTAGCCAGACCCAGCACCGGGGTGTCACCTTTGACCTGCTGGAGAAGCACGGGTTCACGGTAAGCTAAGGGGGAAACAGGTACTTATGGCACTGTCAACTATTCGCGAAGCAATTGAGGATATAAGAGCCGGTAAATTTGTCATCATTGTTGATGACGAGGACCGCGAGAATGAAGGTGACCTGGCGATAGCCGCCGAGAAGGTCACTACTGAAGCTATAAACTTCATGGTTACAAATGCGCGGGGCCTAGTCTGCCTGCCGACTACCGGCAAGCGGCTGGATGAGCTTGAGTTGCCGCTCATGGTGGGTGAGAACACGTCAAAGTTCTGCACCGCCTTTACCGTTTCGGTGGATGCCAAGCAGAAGGCGACTACCGGTATCTCGGCGGTAGACAGGGCGGAGACTATTAGGGCCATAATTAACCCGGAGACCAGGCCCGAGGACTTAGCCCGCCCGGGTCATATCTTCCCGCTGCGGGCTAGAGAGGGCGGCGTGCTGGTGCGTGCCGGGCACACCGAGGCGATAGTTGACCTTGCCCGGCTTGCCGGGCTTTACCCGGCAGGGGTCATCTGTGAGATTCTGAACGAAGATGGCTCAATGGCTCGCCTGCCGCAGCTGGAGGTCATGGCGGAGACCTATGGAATCAAGATTGTCAGTGTGGCTGACCTCATTGCCTACCGTGTCCGCCACGAGAAGCTGGTGCACCGGGTGGCTGAGGCTAGGCTACCCACAAAGTACGGGGAGTTTACCGCCATCGGCTACAAGAGCGATATTGACCCGGATGAACACGTGGCGCTGGTCATCGGGGACCTGGATACCGAAGAGCCGGTGCTGGTCCGAGTACACAGTGAGTGCGTTACCGGCGATGTGTTCGGCAGCCTGCGCTGTGACTGCGGGGAGCAGATTGGTCTGGCGATGAAGAGCATTACCAACGAGGGGCGGGGAGTCTTCCTGTACATGAGGCAGGAGGGGCGGGGGATTGGCTTCCATAATAAGCTGCGTGCCTATGCCCTTCAGGACAAGGGGTTGGATACCGTGGATGCAAACCTGTCGCTGGGCTTTGCAGCAGACCTGAGGGACTACGGCATCGGTGCCCAGATTCTGGCTGACCTGGGTCTGCACCAGATACGGCTGCTTACCAACAATCCCAAGAAAGTAATCGGTCTGGAGGGTTACGGGCTGAAGGTGGTGGAGACGGTGCCCATTGTCACCTGTCCTAACCCCTATAACCGCCGTTACCTGGAGACGAAACAGAAGAAGCTGGGTCACCTTCTCAAGATTACTGATACCGGCGATGATAAATAAGGAGGAAGAATGAGCAGGTCATTTGAAGGGGCGCTACTGGGGAAGGGGCTGAAGTTCGGGATG
>CAYUBP010000071.1:0-7198 GCA_964443115.1 uncultured Dehalococcoidales bacterium
TCCGATCTGTAAAGGAAGGGTGTCAGGGGGATGTATTTCAAAGCTAACGCCCCTCTTTAACACCCCGCTATACTATCTTCAGGTCGGTGCTGCCAGACAACCTGCTACATCAGCCTAGTCTAATCTCGCTGCCAGCCGGGCTATATCCCAGGCGTGCTCGTAGAGGTGCAAGCCCTTGCTCATGGCGACCATCTCGCCATCCCCCACCCCGATTTCCCCCGCCATGTACTCCTTGAGCAGTTGAATCCCCGCCAGGTTTGAGGGAAAGCCCGCCCACAGGTCCCAGGAGCGGAAGTAGGCAAAGAAGTGAAGCCTCCCCTCGCGAATCCTGGTATCTATCCCCCGCAGACAGGGGGGGTCAGAGAGATATATTGAACTGGCATCCCCCACCGCCATGAAAGCCTGATTTGTGTTATGACCGTCCCGCCGGTACATACTGATGACCTCAGCAATCTGCTTCTCCAGGTACTGTCCGTAGGTGTACTGCTCGCTCTCGGCTTTGTGGGCGGTCATCAGGTACGGGAGATAGCTCTCTATGTACTTCATGGATGTCGGCGACGGCACGCCCGGAGGGACATCAGGGACAAGCGGCATCGTGCCCGGGTTCCTGACGTGGACAACAACGAAGTCCAGCTCCTTGCGGCGCTGCCCGGCATAGCTCCCCCGGGAAATCGTGTATTCGCAACCCTCGGCAAGCGTCCGGCGCAGACAAAGGAACCAGGCTTCAGAAAGGTCGCGGGCTTCAATAACGGAAATCTTCACCAAGCAAACTCTCCATTCCCCTTTTCAGTACCATTGCCGGCAGAATGACTGACCCCCTCACCCTTTATCCCTCCCCCCACCAAGTGGAGAGGGAAGTATTCATAAGAAAGGCTTCGCCTCCCTTCAACTCTTTTGTGTTATTAAGAAGAGTATGGGACCCTAATTACAACATTATAACGCCCGGATAAACTCGGGGCGGAGCAGGGATATGTCCCTCTTCTCCAGGACTTCGTCAATCAGCTTCAGCGCCTCTTCTTTCTGCTCCGGAAGCCAGACCTTGATTGGCAGGTAGTTGGAGGCATGGTTGGCGGTAAAGAAGCAGTGAGTAAAGTTGGAGTTGGCAATCATCAGTCTCAGCTCCTCCAGCGACTGGAAGGGCGATATGGGCTTGAATCTGCCCTCCTGCCACTCCCTGTGCAGCAGCGTGCCCGGGACAAGCATCAGGGTCAGGGCACCGGCAAAGTCGGGGTCAATGTCAGAGAGGATGCGGGCAGTGCTCACAGCGTGAGACCGGCTGCCGTCCACGCCGCCCAGACCGAGAATTACCGTGACCGAGAGTGTAATCCCTGCTTTCTTTATCTTTCTCCCCGCTTCAACTATGCCGGCGTAGGTGGCACCCTTGTTAATCTTTTCAAGCAGCACCTCGTCCCCGGTCTCCACGCCCATGTAGACTATACTGAGACCCAGCTCTTTCAGCTCTTTAAGCTGGCTGGCGCTCTTTATCAACACCGACTGCGGTGTGGCATAGGTCGCCACCCTTTCCAGCCGGGGGAACTTCTTTTTTAGATAGTCCAGTATTTCCACCAGCCGGCGCTGGGGACAGATGAGGGCATCGCCCTCCTCCAGGAACACACGCCTCACGCTCCAGCTATAGCCGCGGGCTGCCTCGTCAATATCCTTCTTGACATCCTCAACCGGCCTTATCCTGAACTTGACGCCGGGGTAGGTGCCGCAGAAGGCGCACCGGTTGTGCGAGCAGCCGACCGTAACCGGCAGCAGCAGGCTATAGGCTTCGCTCGGCGGTCTTATCACCATCGGCTGATAGCTACCTATTTTTCCCTCCCCCTGAAGATGGCGAGGAAACGGTCTTCATATTCCGCAAAAACATTCCAGCGGTCAAGCTCGTCTTTAAGCATGCGCGGCTCGGCTTCACCCCTAATCACCCTAGTGAACAGCTCCTCAATCCTGACCCGGGCATCCATGGGAACGCCGCCGGCATCAACATCCAGCAGCCCCCGGCTTCCCATCTGTGCCAGATTACCCTGGAGCGAGTTCCGGGTAATCTCATATATAAACTTCAACAGCGACACGTCCCACAGGTGGTCCTCGCCTTTAATTATCGTTGCCAGCGGGTCGCTGCTCCTGTCAATCTCGGCATTCAGCTTGTCCACCACCGAAGGCAGGCTGTCAGAGACAATTGTCAGCTCCTTCGGCTCGTTCCGGTAGCTGTAGAGCAGCCCCGGGGCATGAGAGCCGTAGGTCTTGACCAGCGTATCAAAGTACCGCATGGCATCCGGGCTGAACCCCTCAAGCTGAGAAAGATAGTAAGGGGTCACAATCCTGGGCCTTTCGGCAATCACCCTGCCCTCCCTGACCACCGTCTCCGCAACCTGCTGCACCAGCTCCGAGTAAGCCGGCTCGGTCACCAGGTAGTAGTGGATATTGGTCATGCCAAAGGTAGCCAGGCTCTGCTTCGGCGACCGCAGTATCTCGGTGCTTACAACCGTCTGCCTTATCCTCTCATCATCAACGTCCATCATTACCCCCAGGCAATAGCCAGCAGCTCCCGCTTGAACTCGCTCAGATGCGTATTATACTGCGAGTCCATCTGTGCCTGCAGCCGCCGCCACTCCTCCTGAAACTCAGGCTGCCGCTCCACATCTATCCTCATCCCCGCCATCATCCCCAGCTGCTGCTGCATTGCCTGCCTCACCCTGTTTTCGTAGTCAGCCTTCAGCGCCTGGTAAGCCTGTTTTCGCTGCTGCTCGCCCTCTCCCAGGTAGTGGTCAAAGATACGCCGCATCCGGCTGAAGACGTTCTCCACCCGGGCTTTATCCCGCTTCAGAATTTTCAGCCCCTCCATCGCCTGCCGGTTAGTCTTTTTAGCGGCATCACTCCGCGGCAGGCTGATATTCCTGACCATTATGCCACCAGCACCCTCAACCACATATCTGGCGGCTTTCTCGTCATATTTACCCAGCTCAGCAACCAGGTTAGCCTCACCCCGGAGGTAACTCGTAGCCAGCCCCTCACCCACAGGGACATACTTCCACCGCAGGCGCTCCTCCTCGGTCGCCTCCTCCAGCCTTTCCAGCTTCTCCCTGGCTATCTCAAGGGCACTCTTTATATCACCCATCTCTCCCTACTAATATTATACTAAATAGCCCGCAAAGCTAAAAGTTTTGGTTTGCCTTTACCGCAGCGAATGGCTATAATTCACACAGGTCACACATAAAAACGCAAAACACGAACTTAGCAGGTGTAATATGTATTTTAAGAACGCCGCCAGCGCCATAGGGCACACGCCCCTGGTGGAGCTGGCTCAAATCAGCCCCAGCAAAAAGGTGAAAATCCTGGCCAAGCTGGAAGGGCAGAACCCGGGGGGTAGTGCCAGCATTAAAGACCGGATAGCCGGATACATGCTGGACGCGGCGGAGCGGGGCGGCAAGCTGACCGTGGACAGGACAATCATTGAAGCGACCTCCGGCAACACCGGCATCGCCTTAGCCTGGCTGGGGCACAGCCGGGGCTACCGGGTTACTATCGTTATGCCGGACAGCATGAGCCAGGAGAGACAGCAACTGCTCAGGCTCTACCACGCCGAATTGATTCTTACCAGAGGCTCCGATGGAATGCAGGGAGCAATAGAAACCGCCCGGGAGATTGCTTCCAGGGACAGCCGGTACTTCATGCCCGACCAGTTCTCCAACCCCGCCAACCCTCTGGCCCACTATGAGACCACCGGAGCTGAAATACTCGCTGATTTCCCCTACGAGCGGATTGATGCCCTGATTTGCGGCATCGGCACCGGCGGGACAATCATGGGCGTCAGCCGCAGGCTGCGCGAGAGATACCCCGACCTCAGAGTAATCGGAGTTGAGCCGCTGGCTGATGACAATATTCAGGGCTTGAAGTACGTCAGCGGCGATTATGTACCGCCGGTCCTGGACTTGAGCCTGCTCAGCGAGAGACCCAATGTCACCAACCGCCAGGCACTCACCGCTGCCAGGCAGCTGCTGGATAGAGAAGGTATCTTTGCAGGTATATCCTCGGGAGCCGTAGTCCACCAGGCAATAAAAACCGCCGGTGAGATGGAAAGGGGCAACATTGTCATCATACTGCCCGACGGCGGCTGGAAATACCTGAGTATGGACTTCTGGATGGGGTAGACACGCCGGTGGGCAAGCCCGCCCGACCCCGTGGCTCCTAGTAGCGAAGCCCGAAGGCTAACACCAGTATCAGCAGGACAGCACAGATTGCTGCACAAAGCGCCAGGTTGAGCAGCAGCCACCGCCACCATAGCGCCCAGGCTAATTTCCAGGTGACCTTGACCTCAACCGGAGCCGGCTTGTTCTCCTCTTCCATCCCTCGTCTGCCCCTTATCCGCCCCTATTCACCTCGCCCGTGCTTAACCAGCCAGTACTCCAGGCCATCAGCCAGCGCCAGCCAGCTGGCTTCAATTATGTTGGTAGAGCTGCCCACTGTCCGCCAATCGTCCACGCCGTCGGTGGACTCAATCAGCACACGCACCTGGGAGCCGGTGCCGATGCTCTCCTCCAGGATACGGACTTTATAGTCAACCAGCCTCACCTGGGAAAGGCTGGGGTAGAACTGGAGCAGCGCCTTACGTAGCGCCTGGTCAAGGGCATTCACGGGGCCATTACCCTCAGCCGCAGTATGCATCACCTCGCCCCCCACCCGCACCTTGACCACCGCCTCGGACAGCGCCTCTTCCGCGCCCCTGTTCGTGGGCGGGCGACGCTTCGCCTCAACCACGACCATGAAATCAACCAGCTCAAAAAACGGCTTATAGCCAGGCCTTGCCCGGTACACCAGCAACTCAAAGGAGGCTTCAGCGCTATCATATTGAAAACCGCGGCTCTCCAGCAGCTTGACCTGCTCCAGCAGCTTCTGCGTCTCCTTGTCCGAGAGGGGCAGGTCAAGACCCATCTCCTTTGCCTTATGGACGATATTCCTCTTCCCCGATAGCTCCGAAACCACAACCTTGGGCTGATTGCCGACCCGGGACGGCTCAATATGCTGGTAAGCCTGCTCCCACTTCCCCAGCCCGGAGACATGGAGCCCCGCCTTGTGGCTAAAGGCGCTCGTACCGACATAGGGCAGGAACGGGTCAGGGGCAAGATTAGCCAGCTCGGCGACATAGTGAGATACATCGGTCAGCCGGGCTAGCTGCTCATCGGTAACACATTCAAACCCCATCTTGAGCTTGAGCGCCGGTATGATGGAACAGAGGTTGGCATTGCCGCAGCGCTCGCCGTAGCCGTTGATAGTCCCCTGCACCTGGGTAACCCCGGCAGCCACGGATGCCAGAGAATTAGCCACTGCCATCTCTCCATCGTTGTGGCAGTGGATGCCCAGCGCAACAGGCGTCTCCGCTCTGGCGGCATTAACCCCGGCGACTATCTCACCGGGCAGCGAGCCGCCGTTGGTATCGCACAGCACCACGCACCGGGCGCCAGCTTCGGCGGCAACATTCACCACCCGGAGAGAGTAAGCCGGGTCAGCCTTGAAACCGTCAAAGTAATGCTCGGCATCAAAGAAGACGGTAATACCCTTTCCCGTAAGAAAGCGGATTGATTCGCTAATCATACGGAGGTTCTCATCAAGGGTAGTCCCCAGGACATGCTTGACCTGCAACACCGAGCTCTTGCCTACGATAGTCACCACCCTCACACCGGCATCTGCCAGGGCAAGCAGGTTAGCATCGGTCTCGGTATTGCCCTTGGGATGGCGGGTGCTGCCAAAGGCAACCAGCACGGAGCTCTCCAGGTTAAGCTCCCTGGCTCTCGCAAAAAACTCGGCATCCTTGGGATTGGAGCCGGGCCAGCCGCCTTCTATATAGTGAATGCCAAGCTCGTCAAGCTTCCGGGCAATATGCAGCTTGTCCACCACCGAGAACGAGATGCCCTCGCTCTGCGCCCCATCCCGCAGCGTAGTATCATAGAGTTCAACCAATTCTCAACCACTCACCTTCCCGGCAATCAAATCCCCCATCTCCTTCGTCCCCACCCTAGTCTTGCCCTCGCTCATTATATCATAGGTGCGGTAGCCCTCGTTTAACACATCCTCAACTGCGGCTTCAATAACCCCCGCTCCCTCCGTTATGCCAAAGGAGTAGCGGAGCATCATGGCGGCGCTGAGGATGGTGGCAATGGGGTTTGCCATATCCAGCCCGGCGCGCCGGGGGGCGCTGCCGTGTATCGGCTCGTACATGCCCGGTATCCTCACCCCTTCTTCGGGCACGCCCGCCAGGCTGGCTGAGGGCAGCATCCCCATTGAGCCGGCGAGCATTGACGCCTCGTCGGTGAGAATATCGCCGAAGGTGTTCTCAGTGACCAGCACATCAAAATACGCGGGGTTCTGAATCAGACGCATGGAGCAGGCGTCCACCAGCATATTCTCCATTTCAACGTCATGGTAGCCCAAAGCCACCTCCGCCGCCACCTGCCGCCACAGCCTTGACGACTCCAGCACGTTAGCCTTGTCCACCGAGACTAGCTTCTTGCGCCGCGTCCGCGCCAGCTCAAAGCCCACACGGACGATACGCTCAATCTCCTGCTCCGAATATGACATGGAATCAACTGCCCGCCGCCCCCGGGGGGTGCGCCACCGCCTCTTCGGTCGCCCGAAGTAAAGCCCGCCGGTAAGCTCGCGCACAAACACCAGGTCTACTCCTTTAATGACCTCCGGCTTCAGGTTCGTTGAGTTGACAAGCACCGGATGCACCTTCACCGGGCGCAGGTTGGCAAATAGCCCCAGCCCCTTCCTGAGCGCCAGCAGCCCATCCTCCGGGTGGACTTCAGCCTGCGGGTCGTCCCACTTGGGGCCGCCCACTGCCCCCAGCAACACGGCATCGCTGGACTTGCACATCTCCAGGGTATCATCGGGCAATGCACTCCCGGTCTCATCAATGGCAACTCCGCCCACCAGCCCGTAACTAAGGTTAAAGCTGTACCCGAACCTGCCGCCGGCTGCCTGCAGCACCTTGATTGCCTCAGCCGTAACCTCGCCACCCACACCGTCACCGGGCAGGACTGCTATGTTAAACAAGTGATTCCTCCTAATCTTTTCTAAAACCCTTCCCCCTGCCAGGGGTAAATCTTATTATAAGAGGGGCTGATGCCCCTCTTCAACACCCCCTAGCCTTAACCCCTCACTTCTTTGCCAGCTTTTTCTTTGTATATTCAATAAGCCC
>CAYUBP010000072.1:0-7117 GCA_964443115.1 uncultured Dehalococcoidales bacterium
AAAACGAAAACAAGATTCCGAATCCACTTAACCACTTTCCCTCCAATACCTCAAAGATGATTTTTTTAAATATATCAGGCAGTCATAAAGAAGTCAAACCTCATAGCGCTGATTGTTTATACTCTGTCATGCTGCTATACTTTTCAAAAAGGGGGGCAAGATGACGATAGAACACGTCTCCGGAAAGAACTCCGGCCACATTATGCTCTACGCCCTCAGCACCTGCGGCTGGTGTGCCAGGACCAAGAAGCTCCTTGACGAGATTGGCGTGGATTACTACTACCAGTATGTTGACCACCTCAAGGGTGAAGAGAGGCAAAGGGCTATCAACGAGGTAGATAAATGGAACCCCGGGCGTTCTTTCCCCACTCTGGTGATAGATAACAAGAGGTGTATTATCGGCTACAAAGAGGATGAGATTCGGGAGGTGCTAAATAAATGACCGGGGTAGCTGCGTCCGAGATTGACCGGCTGTACCGGAGATTGAACCAGGAAGCCGAAGCCATGGGCTATCACCTCAACCCCGATGTCCAGTTTACCAGGGAACTGGTCAAGGGCTTAATCATAAACGAACGGAGGTACGGCTACTGGGCATGCCCCTGCCGGCTGGCTTCTGGAATCCAGGAGGATGACCGGGATATTATCTGCCCCTGTGACTACCGCGACGCCGACCTCCTTGACTACGACGCCTGCTACTGCGCTCTCTATGTCTCCGGAGCCGCCCTTAAAGGCGAGAGGAAAATCGCAAGCATTCCCGAGCGCAGACCACCGCCTGGGAAGAGTAAAAAGCAGAAGGCTAAAAAAGCCTGGGCCGGCACCCTGCCGCCGCCACTTCCGGTATGGCGCTGCAAGGTCTGCGGCTACCTGTGCGCCCGTGAATCACCCCCGGAGGTATGCCCTATATGCAAGGCTAAAAAAGAGCGCTTTGAGCGCTTCTGGTGAGGAGATAACTCTAAGCCCATCCTTTTCCACGCCAGAAATTTCATAAATTCGTAATTTTTTTCGCTATCATGTTATGACTTTTCCATCAACCGGGGTCTAGAATCTTGATATAGAAGGAGGTTTCATGATGACTTATAAAGCGACGGACTACAGCAATCTCATCGGTATGCCGGGGTTCAGCGAGACGCTGCTCCGGAACCACTTCACCCTGTACCAGGGTTACGTCAATAATACTAACAAGCTATGGGACCAGCTGGGCAGCAAGGCTAAAGACGCCGCCAACCCCGATTATGCCGAGCTCAAGCGCCGCTTCGGCTGGGAGTTCAACGGCATGCGTCTCCACGAGCTATACTTTGAAAACCTGGGGGGCAAGGCTCCCCTTAACAAGTCCGGCAGTCTCGCCCAGAAGATAGCCGCCGCCTACGGGAGCTATGAATCCTGGGAGCAGGACTTCCGGGCTACGGGGGCGATGCGGGGTATCGGCTGGGTAATCCTCTACCAGGACAACGTTACCGGCTGGCTCTATAACCAGTGGATAAACGAGCACGACGTTGCCCACCTTGCCGGATGCTACCCGATACTGGTGATGGATGTCTTTGAGCACGCCTTCATGACCGACTACGGCTTGAAACGGGCTGACTACATTGAGGCGTTTTTCAAGAATATCAACTGGCAGGTAGCCGAAAGCCGCCTGCACTAGCTAAATCCAAGCCTTCAGTGATAGCGTCGCCTGCCCGGGCTACTCCAGATTGCCCAGCGTCCTGACTATCAACTCGGGAAGTGCGGGGTGGATATGCAAGGCGGCGCTGATTTCGCCTACGTTCCCGCCGGCGGTCATGGCATTTATCACTTCCTGAATAAGTATTGCCGCATGGGGACCAATGATGTGAAACCCGAGTATCTTCTCGGTCTCCATGTCCACTACTGCCTTGGCAAATCCCCCCTCCTCCATCATGGCTTCACCCTGGGCAACATCCCGGTACCTCGCCCTGCCGATGAGGATGTTGTGCTTCTTCCTGGCGGCTGCCTCACCCAGCCCCACCGATGCGATTTGGGGGTGGGAATAAACGGCATGGGGGATAGCGCTGTAGTCCATCTTTAGCCTGGTGCCATGCAGCGCATTATGAGCCGCAATCGCCGCCTCTCTATTGGACACATGGGTAAACATATACTGGCCGTTGGCATCCCCCACCGCCCATATGTTCTTCTTGCTGGTCTCCAGGTACTCGTTGGTCTTTATAAAACCCTTCTCGTCCAGCTCAACACCGGTGCTTCTCACATTCAGCGAATCAGCGTTGGAACGTCTGCCCACCGCTACCATGATATTCCGGGCACTGAACTCCTGCCGTCTGTCACTGTCCCTGACCACGACCGTAACCGTATCGCCGCTCTTCTTTACCTCTTCAGCTAGGGCGTTGGTATGTACTTCCATGCGCCGGCCCAGCTCCTCCTCCAGCAGAGCCGATATCTCCGGCTCCTCGGCGACGAGCAGCCGGTCAGCCATCTCCAGAATGGTAACCATAGTCCCCATGGCAGCAAAAAAGTGCCCGTACTCCACCGCGATGTACCCGCCTCCGATAATAATCAGGCTCTCCGGTCTCTCCTTGAGCTGGAGCACGCTTTCGTTGGTCAGGTAACCAACATCCTCCAGCCCCTTTATCGGTGGTATCAGCGGGCGTGAGCCGGAGGCGATAAAGACCCTGTCACCCTTGATGGTTCCCCCGTTTACCTCAATAGTATAGTCCCTGACAAAATGACCCTCGCCCTCGTAAAAGTCCAGCTTCTCCGAGAGGGGAATGCTGCTGCGGATTTCGTCTCGTGACTTTCGCAGAGACTCCCTCATCCGCTCCACGATATGGCTGAAGTCAATGTCACGCACCCCGGCGTTAATTCCCAGTTTCCCGGATTCCTGGATTTCCGCTATCCTGTCTGCCGCATGAATGAGCATTTTTGACGGAATACAGCCCAGATTGAGGCAGGTTCCCCCCAACGGCCCCCTGTCCACCAGCGCCACGGTCATGTCGTGGTTCAGGGCTGACTCCACGATGTTCATGCCGCACCCGGAGCCGATTACAATGGCATTGTACTCCATCACGCTATACCTCCTCTTCCCGATGGATACAGACATTATAGATAGGAGAGGATAGAGAAGTTATAAAAACGGGGCGTAAAAAGTTACAAAATCATTACATTATGCCGCTGGCTGCCCGGAAGTGCCAGCAGACTATCAGAACAGCAGCCGCTCGCCGCGCCCGATGTCCGAGCCCTTGGGGACAACGGTTATACCGGAACCGGAGACGGTAGCCCCTCTTGCCCTATCGGCATCCCGGTCAAGCCCGAGCGAGGCGCCCGCACGTATTCGGCTTTCCTTGTCCACAATAGCCCGCCTCACCCTGGCGCCAGGCTCAATAACGACATCGTCAAATATGATTGACTGCTCTACCGAGGCATCCCTCTCCACGATTACCCCCGGGGAGAGTACTGAACTCCAGACATTCCCGCCGCTGATAATGCAGCCATCGCTTACTATAGACTCCGGGGTCTTCCCCCCCAGGACGCACTTGCTCGGCGGCAGCGGTCTCTGGTAGGTGCGAAGGGGCCACCTCTCACCATAGAGGTTAAACAGGGGGTCAATACCCACCAGGTCCATGCTCGCTGCATAGTAAGTCTCAATGGTACCCACGTCCTTCCAGTAAGAAGAATCGCGGGTTCTGTCAACCAGCACCTTCTGCCTGATTCCGTCTTTCACCTCCACGGCAAAGTCCTGTATACTGTTCTCCTTCTCGTAGTCGTAGATGAATATGTCACCGCGTTTACCTATCATCCCGGGGATGATGTCTTTGCCGAAGTCATCCTCATGCCCCTCCAGAACCCCAAGCAGGGTGCCCGCACTGAAGATGTACACCCCCATGGAAGCCAGGGCGTAGTCCGGAGCCTGCGGCATCATTTTCGGCTCCGTCGGCTTCTCCTGGAAGCCGACCAGCCGGTTGTCCAGGTCTACCTCCATGACGCCAAGCCTCCCTGCCGCCTGCTCCTTGCTCACCCGGATGGCACATATCGTCAGACCTGCCTTTTTCTTCCGGTGGTAATCCGCAAGCTGCCGGCAATTCATTTTGTAGATATGGTCGCCGGAGAGTATCAGGACATCATCAACGTCTCTTCTCTTTAGCAGGTTAAGGTTTTGCCGCACGGCATCCGCCGTACCGCGGTACCAGTCTGACCCCAGCTTCTGCTGGGCAGGTACGCCATAGACAAAGTCCCCCAGACCGGCGCTGGAAATCCCCCAGCCGTCCTGGATATGCCGGTTCAGGGACTCGGAGCGGTACTGTGTTAGCACATATATCTGGCGGAGCCCGGAGTTGATACAGTTACTCAAGGTAAAATCAATTATGCGGAACTTGCCCCCGAAGGGGACTGCCGCCTTTGCCCGCTCCCGTGTCAGGGGCTTTAATCTCTCTCCGGCGCCCCCCGCCATCACTATTGCCAGTATCCTTTCCACTGATACCCCCGTCAAGCCAACGGCTCTCAATACCATGATATGTCCCCTGCCCGGCATTGTCAATTATCTTGAGAAAGCCACAAGCATACCAGTCAGGAAACTGGTATAATACACCCGATGCCACCGCCACTAGCTATAACCATGGTCTCACCCGAGGCGGCTCCCTTTGCCAGGACCGGTGGTCTCGGCGATGTGCTGGGCTCGCTGCCGGTAGCCCTGGAGGCGCTGGGGCTCCGCATCTCCATTGTTATACCCGCCTACCGCCCTATCCTTCACGGCAATCCGCCAATAGAAGATACCGGCATCCGCTTTACGGTGCCCGTCTCAACCCGTCAGGAGGAGGGTAGCCTTTTAACGACAAAAATCGGAAAGGGCATTACCGTCTATTTCATCCGCTCGGACAGGTACTTTGACCGGGACTACCTATACGGCACCCCTGACGGTGATTACCCCGATAACGCCGAGAGGTTTGCCTTTTTCAGCCGGGCGGCGCTTGAGGTACTCAAGCTCCATCCGACGGATATCCTCCACGCCCACGACTGGCAATCGGCGCTAGCCGTCACTTTTCTCAAGGCTCAGCCCCGGCTTTACCCGCAGCTCTCATCGGTAAAGACCGTTTTTACCATCCATAACCTGGGATACCAGGGCATTTTCTCGCCTCAGGACTGGCACATCCTCAACCTTGCCCCCGGACTCTTTACCGCTGAATGCCTGGAGTTCTGGGGGAAAATCAACCTTCTCAAGGGCGGCATCACCTTCGCCGATATTATCACCACAGTAAGCCCGGGATACGCCCAGGAGATAAAGACCGCCGAGCAGGGGTTCGGGCTGGAAGGCATCTTCCAGAAGCGAGCTGACAGTCTGGTGGGCATTATGAACGGCGCCGATTATACCGTTTGGAACCCCGAGACCGACCGCTTCATCGCCGCTAATTATGATAAAAGCAGCCTCCCGGGAAAGAGGCTGTGCAAGGCTGACCTCCAGCGGAGCCTCAACCTTGCCGAAGACCCGGGAGTTCCCCTCATCGGCATGGTCTCCCGTCTGGCGTCACAGAAAGGCTTTGACCTTTTACAGGAAGCAATGGCTGAGCTTCTCTCCCGGAATCTCCAGTTTGCCCTTCTCGGTACCGGAGACAAGCGCTATCAGGACTTCTTTACGGATGCCGCCACCAGATACCCGGCAAGGCTCGCCGCCAGCATCGTCTTTGATGAGCCACTCTCCCACAAGATAATCGCCGGCTCCGATATACTCTTCATGCCTTCCCGTTATGAGCCGGGCGGGCTTATCCAGCTTTATGGATTCAAATACGGCTCAGTCCCCATCGTCCGGGCTACCGGCGGCCTCAAGGACACGGTACTTGAATTCAACCCCGAGACTGGCAAGGGCAACGGCTTCGTCTTCACCGCATACCAAGCGGCTGACCTGCTAGCGGCTGTTGACCGCGCCCTGGGACTGTTCCCTCAGGAAGCACAATGGCAGACGCTGGTCAGTAACGGCATGACCGCTGACTTCTCCTGGGAACGCTCCGCCCGGCTGTACCTTGATTTGTACCAGAAGCTTACCGCCCAGTAACCAGGGGAAACCTCTAAGCGTCTGGCCCAACAAACGGCGTGCGGTTTTGCTTCCCCATAGCAAGCTTGTCCTTGATGCAGGCGGCAAACCTGTCCACAATCCACGAGTAGTATTCCGGGGGGAGCATCTCCGGTATTACCTCGGGGACTTCGTTGAAGGCGTCAATAACCCACCACCTTCCCTCTCCGTCCACGCACCACTCCACGGCATTGACATCCAGGTCCAGGGCGTGGTTCAACTGGATGGTCAACGATGTCAGACGTTCCCGCTCTTCCCCAATGTCACCCGGCTGGCAGTACAGGTACTGTCCCATGCCGAAGGGTTTGGGAACCCACCTGACAAACAGGATATCGCGCTTGTCAAAGCAGAAGACGCGGAAATAGGCGGTGAATTTGATAAGCTGCTGTGCCAGCAGCAAGCGCCGTGATGACAGGGATAGGTACAGGTTCTCAAGTTCCTCAGCCGAACACACCACATGCACGTCTTCCCAGGCATACCCGTCATACGGTTTCAGCACACAGGGTAGACCCAACTCCTCGGCTACCCGGCGCAGGTCCGGCCTGGCAATTGCGCCATCTGTCTCGTCTATCACCCGCCTGTCAGGCAACACAATCGTCTTCGGGAAGGTCAACCCGAGGCGGCTCCCCAGCCTTATATCCAGTATCTTATTGGTCGCCGAGGCAGTGAAAGGATTGTTGATTACATACGTCCCGCTGAGCGAGAGGCTCTTTACCACCTCCCTCAGGAAAGGATGGCAGAAGCTCAACCGGTCCACCAGCACCCGGTAATGGTGCTCCACCGGCACCGTCTCCGCCCCCAGGGAAACAAACTCCGCCGGCACGTCACCCAGCCGGCTAATGACATCCCGCATGAAGCGGTCATCCCTGGACTCTAGAATACCGACAAACATTCTTCACAGTTTAGCCTAAACCGGCTGCCAGCGACAAGTAAGCTTATTATGTAAAGTTTATGTGCCTTACCAGCGTTCCTGGCATAACCCGTTAAAACACGCGTCCCCATTCATTGTACTTACTTCGGCAGCAAATGTGTGCTAACCGGTAACTTTCCCCTGCTACTCACCATCTTACCCGGTCTGCTAATTTC
>CAYUBP010000073.1:0-6689 GCA_964443115.1 uncultured Dehalococcoidales bacterium
GCTTCGACATTGCAGACCTGGAGAAGGAGCTAGTAGAATGGGAGCATATTTACAACACGGTCCGTCCCCACCAGGCACTGGGATACCTGACACCCCTGGAATTTTTGGAACTAAAACTAAAGGAGGTCAGGTGTCACTAAGGTACTGAACCAGACACTTAACAAAATTGTATGTCTGTGTTAAACTACCCATGTATATACCTTTCGTGAGGTAAGTCGCCGGGGCTAATGTGGTTTAGGGAATGGATCTACTGCAGGTTGTAGTTGAACTTCGACATAGTGAGCCTCTTAAGCTCTTCCGCCCATATGAGGAATTGTACTATTCGCTCACCGAAAAGAATTTGCCCACAAAAGAAACACCACTTCCCGGGTTTCAGTTAAACATAGCCGAAAAGCGAATGCGGGTCGTGGTTGACCCTAGGCACACAAGCGTTTTCCTAGGAGACGTACCAAACATAGGTTATTGCATAGATAACATCACGGCAGTCTTCAGGAAGATAAATGACCTCATCAAAGTGCCTCCACTTGTGCGTCTTGGAGTAAGGAGTTACTGGATTCAAGGGGTCGAACTCAAGTTTAGTGAGCTTGTCTCTATTTATAAGCAGATATTATATAAGCCGAGTAATATTGTCGAGGCTTCCATAGATGTTGGTGCCAGCTTTATACTTAGGGATGGCAAGTATACTGCTAATGTTGCATTTGGCCCTATGGAGCTATCTCAACTCGAGACAATGTTTGCCTTTAAACCCTCTAAGTTACCCGAAGTAGCTTCGTTCTTAGACGTGGACTATTATTTGGTAAAGGAAAGAGTAGACATAACTGAAAGGGCGCTCCGCGACTTCGTTAACGCTGGTTTAAACTATGCGAGTGAGCAAAGTCGGAGACTAATGAGTATCTTGGTTAAGGAGAAATGACAATGGCTGCCAAGCTAATTCCACCTATGGAAGTCAAGCCTGCAACCATATCTGATAATATTCTTTCCTCCCCATACCTGAGTCTTAATATAGCTGCTTGGGCACCGGGACTCTATCAATGGCAACCCGCTGAGAAGATGTCGCAAACCTCTTTTGACGGCCAACGGCCTATAGTGTTCTACACTGATACAATAGAGTTGCCAACGGCAATCCGAAGATGGAAGGTAAGCTTGCCTGAACATCCTGAGGCGACTTTTGACGATCTGCGAGCAGGCAAGTGGCCTGAGCCAACAGAGGAAGAATTGGAAGCACGCCGTGGAGCTTTGCAACAGGCCCGAGATGTGCACGAGAAATTGGACATTAGACCTCTTACAACCTCTACCATAGCCCGGCAACTTCGAGAGGGTAAAGTAGAAGACCGTGGTTGAGCAACTGGTTGTTGATGCAAACGTTGTGGCTAAGCTATATCTGAAAGATGAACAATACGTAGACAAGGCGGATTTGTTATTTTCAAGGTTTGAGCAAGGGGAGATCCAACTGGTTGCGCCACGCTTTATCACCTATGAGGTTCCCGCAGTTATTAAGAAAGGTGCTGTCAGGGCAAAGACTGCTAAAGAAGTGTGGCAGACAGCGCTCTCATCTTTCGAATCTCTCGGATTAACCATTGTGGATGATTCTAATGCCAAATATGAAGCCACTAGATTGGCTATCAATTATCTATGTACATATTACGATGCCCTATACTTACTATTAGCTGAAGATTTAGGATGCCATTTTATTACGGCTGACGATAGACTCTGTAGAAATTTACGCGATCGGGTAGAATATTTACTTTCACTGGCAAGTTACAAGTGATAAAAGACTGAAAACGAGATTCACCCTCTAACTTGAAGTCAGCTTGACACCTACGCCAGCCGGTAGCACACCAGCCCGGCGGGCAGCTTGGGGTAGAAGTAAGTTGACTTGCGGGGCATGCGGTCGCCGGCATCGGCGATAGCCTTGATTACCTGCGGCCTGGCCGGGCCCAGGAGCAGCGCCATCTGGTACTCCCCGGACTGCACCCTGTTTACCGCGTCCAGCTTATCATAGCTGTAGGCGATAGCGGCTGTCTGGGTGGCATCAAGCCCCAGCAGCTTCTCCAGTATTACATGGTCAACGACACTGACCGCAAGGCTCTTGTATAGCTCAGAGTGGAAGTAGGGCATCATGCGGCTGGTGCCAGCCGGGTCAGACAGCTCCAGCAGCAAAAGGCGCTCCCCGGCAGATAAGCCCAGCCTTGCCCCACCCGCCTCTTCCGCCAGAAAGTCATCAAGCTGCCGCCAGGCTCCGGGTGTGCTCAGTAACAGCTCACGGACTTTAAAGAATGCTCTCAGCCTCCCGGCAAACTGGCTCAGGCTGGCGGGAGGCACTCCACGCACCAGCCGGTGCGGGGGCAGGATGACAAGCCCCGGGTCAGCAAAGTCCACCAGCGTCATCATCACAAAGTCAAACGGCTCATCGCTGGCAACTTGCGGAGAGCAGGCCCGCCGCTCGCGCTGGTAGGCGAGGGCACTCTCATAGCGGTGGTGCCCATCAGCGATATAGAGCGGCTGGTCAGCCAGGCTGCGGCTCAGCCGGTCAATAACCCCGGGCCCGGTGAGCGCCCAGACCCTGTGCCCTTCGCCACCGGCGCCGCTGACACTGATTACCGGCTCGCTCTTCTCCTGAGATGCCAGCAGCGATGAGACCTGCTGCCCCCGGTCCTCAAACAGCGCCAAAATGGGGCTTGTATTAGCCTGGAGCGCCCAGAGCAGGTTCAGACGGTCCTTCTTCGGCTCGGTCAGCGTGCCCTCGTGAGGGCGGACTACCATCTTCTCCCACCCCTCCAGCCTGACGGCGCAGGTTATCCCCCGGCGCCGGTACTGGCTCCCCTGCAAAGTGAAATGCTGGTCGTAGAGATAGACGGCGGGTAATTCATCCACCTTCAGGACGCCCTGCCCCAGCCAGCCCTCCAGGGTAGCTGCGGCGCGGGTATACCTGTCCCCGGCGGCGGAGTCATCGCTGGAACTGTCCTCAATACGGACAAAGTTGTACTGGCTCCGCTGGTATAGCTCATGCTGCATCTGCGGGCTAATTATGTCATACGGGGGACAGATGACGGCTGCCATGTCGCCAGCCAGCCTCTGGTCATATCTTATGCCGCAAAAGGGGCGAATCTCTGCCATTTCTGTAACCATCTAGTTTACCGTATGCCGCCATCGGGCTGCAAGTATTGACAACCCCACGTCAAGCAATTACACTGAAGCTCAAGCACGCGGGAAGTCTGCAAGTAAGGAGGAGGAGAGCAAGATGGAGTACCCGATACGGCTGCAGGTGGACTACGCGGAGAAACTGTCACGGCTGACTACCTTCTTCAGGATTATTCTGATAATACCTCATTATGTCGTCCTGTACTTCCTCGGAATCGCCGCCCAGGTCATCATCTTCATCGCATGGTGGGCGATTCTATTCACCGGGCGCTACCCTCGCTCCTTCTTTGATTTCGTAACCTGGTACTGGCGGTGGATGGTCAGGGTGACCGGCTATCTCTATCTCCTGACGGACAAATATCCCCCATTCAGCGGGAACGGGCTGGGTGAAACACCTCAGCCCGGCACGCAGCAGCAGTAGGGTTAAGCCTGAGCAGACAACCTGCCCCCTTTTTGTAAGGCTGGGAGGTCTTATTGCAGTCTGAAGCAGAGAGCCCCATGCCGGCAATGCCGGTGTGGGGACCAGGGACAACGCTGGGTTTTGGGCTGGCGATTTTTGCGGTCTACTTCGTGGCTCAGAGCCAGGTAGCCACGGTATTCGCCTACGCCAGTGTATTCTCTGACCCCACGCTGGACGTTGAAGCGCTGATAGAGAACCTGGCTACCAACGGGCTGGTCATAGCCATCTCTATCATCTTTTCCGCCATCATCGGCACCGCTATCATGCTCGTTTTCATCAAGCTCCGCAAAGGCGCCACCATCAGCGGCTACCTGGGGCTGAAAGCAATTAACACCAGGACTTTCCTGGTACTGATTGGGATTACCGTGACACTGCTGGTATTATCAGCGACCTTCAGCCTGTTCTTCCAGTCTTTCCAGCCATCGGACTCGGGGTTTTCGGCTGAGGTCTACCGGACAAGCGTCTGGCCCGCGCTACTCTGGATAGCCTTTATCATCTTCGCCCCCGCCTTTGAGGAGGGCTTCTTCCGCGGCTTCCTTTTTGTCGGGCTACAGCAGTCCCGGATTGGCGCCGCCGGTGCGATAGCGCTGACCTCACTGGCATTTGCGGCGCTGCACCTCCAGTACAATATCTATGGCATGGTAGAGGTACTTGCCCTGGGAGTGGTGCTTGGCTTCGTGCGTCTCAAGACCGGGTCGCTCTGGGCTCCGCTGGTAATACACTCTTTCTGGAACATCATCGCCACGGTATTCACCGCCCTAGCCGTAAACGGGTAACAGGCTCCGTAATGCACTATAATATATAATAATAGAGCGCCGGGTTCTTTATGGAACAGGATAATCTGGCCGAAATAAAAAAGCGAATAGAGAAGCTCCGGGCGGAGATTAACCACCACAACTATCTCTACTACGTGCTGGACAGCCCGGAGATAAGCGATGCCGAATACGACCGGCTGATGAGGGAACTCAAGAAACTGGAGGAGGACTACCCCCAGTTTCTCGCTCCCGACTCCCCCACCCAGCGGGTGGGGGCAGCGCCGGCGGCTGCCTTCGGGGTGGTGGTGCACCCCCTGCCGCTGCTATCCCTGGCTAACGCCTTCTCTCAAGACGAACTGACAGCGTGGTACACCCGCACCCTGCGGCTTGCCGGCGGCAGGAAGTTTGACCTTGCCTGCGAGCACAAGATTGACGGGCTGGCGGTAGCTCTCACCTACGCTAACGGTCAACTTGTTACCGGCGCCACGAGAGGAGACGGCTTCCGCGGCGAGGACATCACCCGGAACCTGAGGACAGTGAGAAGCATACCCCTCTCCGTACCCGGAGACGCCCCGCCCCGCTTTGAGGTGCGGGGAGAGGTATTTCTGCCCCGTGCCGGCTTTCACAAGCTGAACCAGGAGCGCGCCGCCGAAGGGCAGCCCCTCTTCGCCAACCCGAGAAATGCCGCCGCCGGCTCCGTGCGCCAGCTTGACCCTAAAATCACGGCAAAGCGACCGCTGGACATCTATATCTATGCCCTGGGCTACGCCGAGGGCAAGCCGACACCGCCTACCCACTGGGAAGCCATGGAATACCTCAGGTCGCTCGGCTTCAAGGTGAACCCCAATAACCGGCTGGCAAGCAGCGTTGACCAGGCTGCGGATTACTACCGGACGTGGGTAGAAAAGCGGGAGAGCCTGCCCTATGAGGCTGACGGCATCGTGGTCAAGGTAAACCAGCTTGACCTCCAGGGGCAGATGGGAAGTGTCGGTCATGAGCCGAGATGGGCGATTGCCTACAAGTTCCCCGCCGTGCAGGGGACGACCCGCCTCGTTGACATCGGCATCAGTGTCGGCAGGACGGGCACCCTGAACCCCTATGCCATCCTGGAGCCGGTAGCCGTGGGGGGAGTCACCATCAGGCAGGCAGCCCTGCACAACGAGGATGACATCAGGCGTAAGGACATCCGCATCGGCGATACGGTCATCGTCCAGCGTGCGGGCGAGGTGATACCGGAGATAATCGGGCCGGTTCCAAGCAAGCGCACCGGTGCCGAAAAAGAGTTCAGCCTCTTAGAGAAGATATTTGACAGGGAGAAACGACGCCCTGCCTGTCCGGAATGCGGAGCTGAGGTATTCAAGCCGGAGGGCGAGGTCATGTACTACTGCTCCAATGCCGCCTGCCCTGCCCAGGTCCAGCAGCGGCTGGGGCACTTTGCCTCGCGGGGAGCCATGGATATAAGAGGGATTGGCGAAGCCCAGAGCGCCCTGCTGCTCAGAGAGGGGCTGGTCAAAGACCCGGCTGACCTCTATTACCTCACCGGAGAGCAACTTGCCGGGCTGGAGAGGATGGGCGAGAAGAGCGCCAGCAACATCGTCAACGCTATTAAGAAGAGCAAGGAGCGGTCCCTCGCCAGCCTGATATTCGCCCTTGGAATCCGCCACGTCGGCGAAGAGGTAGCCCAGCTACTAGCGGAGCACTTCGGCGATATTGACGCACTCTCCGGTGCATCAAGAGAGCAGCTTATGTCCGTCCCCACCATTGGGCCCAAGATTGCCGATAGCATTATCGCCTTCTTCCGGCAGGAAGAGAACCGGCAAATCATCCGGAAGCTGAAGGACGCCGGCGTTAACCCCCAGGCAGTCATAGCCAGGGCTGAGAAGCTGCCTCTGGGAGGCATGGAGTTTGTTATCACCGGCACGCTTGAAGCCTTCATCCGCGAGGAAGCCCAGGCACGGGTGAAAGCCCTCGGCGGCACTGCCAAGGACAACGTCACCCGTAAAACGACATACCTGGTGGTCGGCGCCGACCCCGGCGGCACCAAGCTCACCCGCGCCCGGGAGCTGGGTACTCAGCAGCTCACCGAAAAAGAGTTCCTGCGCCTGCTGGAGAAAGAGAGGCAAGCATAATTAAGATAGTCGCAGGGTGTTGATGAGGAGTGGTGAAGCCGCCTTATAAAATCCATCCCCCTGACCCCTTCCCTCAGTATCAGTAAGGGAAGAGGGAAGTGAAGAATTGGAGTGGCGCTTATGAGTCTAGATAATCAGGATAGACAAGTTTTTGCCTCTGACTCCGGCGTTGGAGAAGACCAAACTGGAAGGACCGTTCGTTAC
>CAYUBP010000073.1:6699-7114 GCA_964443115.1 uncultured Dehalococcoidales bacterium
TACATCGGAGCTGAGAGAATTGAAGTGATGATGCGTAATGAGGCTTATATCGAAGCCTTTTTACACACTCAACTCGGTGACGAGAAGGTGTTGTGGGACAAGATTGCAGAGATTTTTGAGGGCGAAAAAGCATTAATATTCAAGAAATTAGTTCAGGAGAGTGGTAACGGAGAAGATAAATCCCGCACTCACACGTCCGAACTCATTAAATGGGCTCACTTTTTAGGAGCGATTAACGATAATGAATATAACGATCTCAAAGGCTTCAATAGGAAGAGAAATTATATCATGCACGGTCCCGGTCAGTGGTGGAATGCAGTAGAACATAGGGAAGCACTGCGAAAAGGGGTTCGGTTCTTGCGTGAAAACGGCCTCATATAACTTTTAGTAACAGGGTGTCAAAGAGGGGCTTCGC
>CAYUBP010000074.1:0-7024 GCA_964443115.1 uncultured Dehalococcoidales bacterium
CCTTGGCAATCGGGAAATAAACGAACGCCCTATCTCTTTCTTGCTGAGATATACTGGGACTAACGTATTGGTCCCAAGCGTCTCTCATTGCGTGGTCAAGTGTGTGCCTTGATTTCTCGATGACCTCATGTGTGAGATTATGCGCTCGCAAAGTGATTTTCTGAGGTGTTAGGCATTGTTGATATTCGGACTCTAGTTCTTTTAGCAGTTCGTCGGCCCGATCCAGCATGCTCACCAACTCTGAATCCATTTCTCCCTCCTCTTATGCAATGCATAGTAGAATTGTACATCATATTTTGGTAATCCCGTAATGTGTTATGAGAGAGGGTTCGCCCCTCTTAATATAAAAAAATCCCCCTCTCCTTCATTGAAGGAGAGGGGGTCAGGGGGTGAGGTAACTTAAAGCTATCCCAGCTTCTTAAGCACGACCTCGGCGGCGACCTCTCCGGAGAGCAGCATTGCCCCGAAGGTGGGCCCCATCCGGGGCAGCCCGTGGACGGCTGCCACAGCCATACCGGCGACAATCAGCCCCGGGTAAGCCTCTCCGGTATACTCTACGACCAGGTCTTCTGACTTCTCAATCCACAGGGCGCCCTCGCCCTTGGTCTTGATGAGCCCGCGCTGCTCCAGCTTTTTTATGGCGCGGGCTTCATGGCCGGTAGCGTCAATCACCACCGGCGCCTCAATAGCCACCGGGTCAAGGGCGGCTACCTCCCGCGGCAGGGAAGCAATTGGCGACCAGTTGATAACCGCCCCGCACACCCGGTCGTTTTTAATTACCAGGTCTTCAAGCATCGTCATGTTGGCTATCTTGACACCGGCATCGCAGGCGGCGGCGATGAGCCGGGAGCAGGCGTGAGGCGCATCAGCTACCAGCAGGTCTTTGGTGACTGCCTTGTAGGGGATGCCCAGTTCGTCCAGGATTCGCTCCGCGGGGTGCCGGAAGGTTACTTTGTTCATCAGGTAGCCGCCAATCCAGAAGCCGCCCCCCAGGTAGTTGTTCCTCTCCACTATAAGCACCTTCTTGCCGGTTCGGGCGAGGTTGCGCCCCGCCATCAGCCCGGACGGCCCGCCGCCGATTATGATGCAGTCGCTCTCAACATATTCATCAAACTGCCGGGCAAACTCGGCAACTATCGCCCGGGTTATCTCCTTTTCTCCAACTGGGCTGAACTTCTCCATCCTTTTATTCCTTTCAGATTTGCTTGAACGGTTACGTATTTCTAGCTTTGACTTTTGAACAGGGGCGACATACCCCTGAGCTTGGCGACGATTTGAGGCATGACGTCCAGGACTTTGTCTATCTCCGCTTCGGTAGTCCATTTACCCAGGCTGAACCGGAGCGAGCCGCGTGCCTGCTCGTGGGAAAGCCCCATCGCCAGGAGCACGTGCGACGGCTCCGCGCTCTGCGAGCTGCAGGCGGAGCCGGTGGAAGCGCAGATACCAGCAAGGTCAAGGTTGAGCAGTATTGCCTCCCCTTCAACAAAATCAACACTGATGTTGACGTTGTTGGGCAGCCGGTTTATCGGATGACCGTTGAGCCGGGTATGGGCAATACTGCTCAGCAGCCCATTGGTGAGCCGGTCGCGGAACCGGGTCAGCCGCTCCGCCTCCTCGTCCATTTCCCTGCCGGCAAGCTCTGCCGCCACCCCGAAGCCGACAATCCCCGGCACATTCTCGGTGCTTGCCCGCAGCCCTCTTTCCTGCTCCCCGCCGTGCATAAACGGGGAAAGCTTCGTACCCTTCCTGATGTACAGCGCCCCCACTCCTTTGGGCCCGTATAGCTTGTGGGCGGAGATGGAGAGCAGGTCTGCCCCCAGCCTTTTTACATTGACCGGTATATGCCCGACCGTTTGCACGGCGTCGGTGTGAAAGTAGACCCCGGCTTCCCGTGCAATCTTGCTTATCTCGGCCACCGGCTGCAGGCTGCCCACCTCGTTATTGGCATGCATAATTGAAATAAGTATCGTTCTGGCGGTAATAGCCCGCCGGACGTCGTCGGGATTGACCACACAGTGCTCGTCTACCGGAAGGTAGGTTACTTTAAACCCTCTCTTCTCCAGGAAGCGGCACGTTTCTGTCACGGCATGATGCTCAACGACGGAGGTAATGATATGGTTTCCCCGCCTTTCGTTGGCGAAGGCAATGCCCTTTATGGCGAAGTTATCAGCTTCAGTACCCCCGCTGGTAAAGACGATATCCTCGTCCCTGGAGCCAATCAGCCCGGCCAGCTTTGCTCTTGCCGTCTCAACCGCCTCCTTTGTCTCCTGACCGCAGGAATGGATGCTGGACGGGTTGCCGAAGGCGTCGGTGAAGCATGGGAGCATCGCTTTTAGCACCTCGGGATGCGTCGGGGTGGTGGCTGAATAATCAAGGTATATCCGTTTCATTATCCCCCAGCCTCGCTATCCCCTTTCTTTTCCTGGTCAAACTCGTGCTCCAACTCTCGTCTCTTCCTTTCCAGTTCATCCTCCGGCACCGGTGTCCCCATCAGTCCCTCAAGCTTCCTCAGCCGCTCTTCCAGTCTATCCTGTTCGCCAAGGACAAGCCTGATGGCTTCGGCTACCGGGTCGGGCAGTTTCCCGTGCTCCAGCTCCGTGGGCGGCCTCCGGCGCTCCTCAACAGTCCTTCCCGGTACGCCAACTACGGTCGCACCGGGCGGGACCGACTTTATCACCACCGAGCCTGAGCCAATCCTGGCGCCATCCCCGATGGTGATGGCTCCCAGGGCGATTGCCCCCGACCCGATGACCACCCCGTTGCCGATAGTCGGGTGGCGTTTCTTCTTCTCCAGGGTTGTCCCGCCGAGGACGACACCCTGGTATATCAGCACGTCGTTGCCGATTTCCGCCGTCTCACCGATGACCACCCCCGAACCGTGGTCAATGAAAAAGCGCCGCCCGATTTTAGCTCCGGGGTGTATCTCAATGCCGGTGCAAGACCGGCTGATGTGAGACAGGAGCCGCGCCAGGAAGCGGAGCCTATGCTGCCACAGGAAATGGCTTATCCGGTGGAGCCACAGGGCGTGCAGCCCGGGGTAGCAGAATATAACCTCCGGCACGCTCCGGGCGGCGGGGTCTTTGTTAAAGACGGTCTTGATGTCCTCCCGTAGCTTACACAATGTCGGCTCCTTCTGGATACTCGCCAGCCTCCTGGAACAGACGGGTAGATAGGTACCGCTCTCCGGTATCCGGCAGTATGGCTACTATGAGCTTGCCCGCGCTCTCCGGTCTCCGGCTGACCTCCAGTGCTGCCCAGACGACTGCCCCGGAGGATATTCCCGCCAGTATCCCTTCTTCCCTGGCTAACCTTCTGGTCATTGCCACCGCATCTTCGTCAGTGACCCTGATAGTCTCATCAATCAGCTCCAGCTTCAGGACGCCGGGGACAAAGCCGGCGCCGATGCCCTGGATATTATGAGCGCCCGGCTTCTCTCCGGAGAGTACCGCCGAGCCAGCCGGCTCGACGGCAATCGCCTTGAAACCGGGTTTTCTTTGCTTGATTACCTCAGCCACGCCGGTAAGCGTGCCCCCTGTCCCCACTCCCGCGACCAAGATATCCACCGTGCCGGCGGTGTCCCGCCATATCTCCTCGGCGGTGGTCAGCTGGTGTATCTCCGGGTTTGCCGGGTTGGTGAACTGCTGGGGCATGAAGTAGCCGGGGTTGTCCGCTGTCAGTTGCTCGGCTTTCTTCACCGCCCCCGGCATCCCCTCCGCCCCCGGCGTCAGCATTATCTCAGCCCCGAAGGCTGCCAGCAGTTGCCGGCGCTCCAGGGACATTGTATCGGGCATGGTGAGGATGAGCCTGTAACCCCTGATGGCGCAGACAAAGGCGAGGGCAACGCCGGTGTTGCCGCTGGTAGGTTCCACGATTACCGTACCCGGATTAATCAGGCCCTTCTCCTCGGCATCGGCAATCATGGCTACCCCAATCCGGTCCTTGATACTCCCCGCCGGGTTAAATGACTCCAGCTTCGCTACCAGATACGCCCTGCTGTCTACGGCTATCCGGTTAAGCCTGACCAGCGGTGTGTTCCCGATTAGCTCGGTGGAGTCTCCGGCTATGCCTCTGGTCAGTATTGGTAACTCCACTGCCCGGTAGCGGAGCCTGTCCTGTGCTGCCTCTGCCATCCGCCTCTCTCGTTGCCCGATAGGGTCAACAGACTTCAGAATATCACGAGAGCGGGGAGAGCGTCAAACAGACTCCTTTCTCCTTTTGCCCGAATCATGGTTGTCGTTGCGAGCAGAGCGAAGCAATCTCAGCGGGAATAGATTGCTTCGTCGCTACGCTTCTCGCAATGACAATGGGGGTGCTTCTCGGAATGACGGGATTGATAATCACCGCAATAAGGTGTTCCGCCGACCGACGTTGAGCAGAGCCTTTTTTTTGGCGGGTGATTCTAGTAGAATAGGCGTAAGATGAAACCGGGCGCAACTCCAATCCGCCAGCAGTACCTCAGGATAAAGAAGAAGTATCCCCAGGCAATCGTCCTCTTCCGCCTGGGTGATTTCTACGAGACCTTTGACGATGATGCCCGGCTTACCTCCCGGGAGCTGGAGATAGTCCTCACCTCGCGGGAGATGGGGAAGGGGCACCGGGTGCCGATGGCGGGCATCCCCTATCATGCGCTGGACAGCTACCTGGCGAGGCTGATTAACCGAGGCTACAAGGTGGCTATCTGCGAGCAGCTGACCCGCCCCGGTGAGACTAAAGGGCTGGTGGAGCGCGATGTCATCCGGGTGGTGACGCCGGGCACGGTGGTTGAGCCCAGCCTGCTTGATAGCAAGACCAACAACTACCTGGTGAGCCTGGTCACGGACGGGGAGGGGGTGGGGATTGCCCATGTTGACATAACTACCGGCGAGTTCGCCACCACCCAGCTTCCCCTGGAGCGGGCGGCTGTTGAGCTGGAGCGGCTCAAGCCCTCGGAGGTTATCGCCGCCGGTGATTTAAGCCTGGAGGTAGCCGCGCCGGTAACACGCATTGAGGACTACTGGTTTGACCTTGATGTTGCCCGGAAGACGGTGCTTGACCACTTTGCCGCCGCCACCCTTGACGGCTACGGCTGTAGCCACCTCCCCCTGGCGTTAAGAGCTGCCGGGGCTATCATACACTATCTCCAGCAGACGCAACCCGCCGCCCTAGGGCAGCTGACGCGGCTCTCCACCTATCATACGGAATCATTTATGGCGCTGGATGAGCAGACCCGCTCTAACCTGGAGCTTTTCCGCGGCGGCCGGTCGGGGAGTGCCGGGGGTTCGCTGCTGGACGCTATTGACCTGACCCGGACGGCAATGGGGGGCAGGCTGCTGAAGAGGTGGCTGGGGCAGCCCTTACTTGACATAACCGAGCTGACTAAAAGGCAGGACGCCATCGGCTGGTTCTGTGATAATACCCTTGCCCGGGGCGAGGTCGTCTCTCTGCTGGGCGATATAGCTGACCTGGAGCGGCTGGTCAACCGGGTGAAAAGCAATATCGCCACCCCCCGCGAGCTGGTCACCCTCCGCCGCAGCCTGGAAGCTGTCCCCCGGCTGAAGCGGGTGCTGGGGGCTGGGATAGGGTGGCTTGGTGATGGGCTGAAACCGTGTCAGGACACTGTTGCCCTGATTTCCGGCGCCATAGTGGAGCAGCCCCCCGCCACCATTGACGAGGGTGGGGTGGTGAAAGCCGGATTTTCCCCGGAGCTGGACAAGCTCCGTCAGTCGTCAAAGGATGCCCGGCAGTACCTGGCTAACCTGGAGCGCCGGGAGCGGGAACGGACCGGCATCAGGTCGCTCAGGGTCGGCTATAACCGGGTCTTCGGCTACTACATTGAGGTCTCCAACCCTAACCTTCCCCAGGTGCCGCCGGACTATATCCGGAAGCAGACGCTGGTCGGCGGGGAGCGTTTCTTCACCCAGGAGCTGAAGGAATACGAGTCGCTCATCCTGAATGCCAACGAGCGCATTGCCGAGCTTGAGGCACAGCTCTTCCGGCAGGTGTGTCGGCAGGTAGGGGCGCAGGCAGAGCCGGTGCTTGCCACGGCTGACGCCCTGGCGCACGTGGACGTCTTCTCCAGCCTGGCGGAGGTTGCCGTGCGCTATAGCTATGTCCGCCCGGAGCTGACCACGGGCAACGAGATAGACATCAAGCAGGGACGCCACCCGGTGGTGGAGAGGGCTGCGGCTGATTTTGTACCGAATGACACCTACATGTCTAATGATGATGCCCGTCTTATAGTCCTCACCGGTCCCAATATGTCCGGGAAGTCAACATATCTGAGGCAGGTGGCGCTGATTGTGCTCCTTGCCCAGACCGGCAGCTTCGTGCCGGCAGCCGCGGCAACCATCGGGCTGGTTGACCGCATCTTCACCCGCATCGGCGCCAGGGAGGACATAGCCGCCGGCCAGTCCACCTTCATGGTGGAGATGGTGGAGACGGCTAACATCCTGAACAACGCCACCCCCCGCTCGCTCCTCATCCTTGACGAAATCGGGCGGGGCACCAGCACCTATGACGGGCTGTCCATCGCCCGTGCCGTCGCCGAGTATATCCACAACCACCCCCGCCTTGGCGCCAAGACCCTCTTCGCCACCCACTACCACGAGATGGTGGAGCTTGCCCGCTTTCTGCCCGGGGTGAAGAACTTCAACGTTGCCGTCAGCGAGGAGGGCGGGGAGGTCATCTTCCTCTACCGCATCGTGCCCGGCGGCGTGGACAAGAGCTACGGCATCCACGTCGCCCAGCTTGCCGTCCTGCCCCGGCAGGTCATCCACCGCGCCCGCGAGGTCTTAGCCGAACTTGCGGAGGACAGCCGGAAGGCGGCTAAACAACCACCTAAAAGCCGCCGCAAAGAGCCAGCCCCTCGGCAGCTACCCCTCCTGGGGCAAAAATCGCCGGTCCTGGAAGAGCTGGAAAAGCTGGACATTGAGGGGATGACGCCCCTTGAGGCATTAAACAAGTTATATGAGCTTCAGAAGAAGGCGGGGGAGGGGTAGCAAATCCCATCCCCTTAATCCCCTTCCCCTTACCAATGGGAAGGGGA
>CAYUBP010000075.1:0-6981 GCA_964443115.1 uncultured Dehalococcoidales bacterium
GACTGGAGTTCAGACGTGTGCTCTTCCGATCTAGCCCGTAAATCCCGATAGAAGACCGTGACCTCGGTATTCGGGTTTTGCTCCTTGAGTTTCAATGCATTCTTAAGAGCTTCGCCGCAGCAGATTCTGCTGCAGTAAGTACGCTCTTCATTCCTTGCTCCCACGCACTGAATCATGGCAACCTGCTTCAAGTTTTTGGGCAGGGTGTTGGCGGCGATCATATCCTCAAGCTCTTGCTGGGTTACTATCTTTTTGCTTTCTCCATAATGGTACTCGCTAGGCTTATATAATTTACCGCCGGTGGCAACTATGATTACGCCGTGCTCCAGCTCTACCGGCTCAGCATCATTGGAGCCGGCGTTTACCAGCGTGCTTCTGAAATTACCGACATATCCGGCAGTGGATTTCAGCTCGTAGCCCTTGAAGATTTTAATGTTGCTTTCGCTTTCTACCTCAGCCACCAGCTTTTTTAGGAAGGGCTGGACCTCCAGTCCTTCCAGGGTATAGTGAAGGTTCCTCAGGTTTCCGCCCAGCTCTGCTTCTTTCTCTACCAGGTAGACCTCAAACCCCTGCCGGGCTAAAGATAGCGCCGTCTTCATACCGGCCAGTCCACCTCCGAGAACAAGCCCCTTCTTGTTCACGGGTACTTTTAGCTCCTTTAAAGGAGAGAGGTTGCGGGCTCTGGCCACCGACATGGCTATAAGGTCTTTTGCTTTTTGGGTGGCTTCAGCCTTGTCCTGCGAATGGACCCAGGTGCAGTGCTCTCTTATATTAGCCATCTCCAGGAGATAGGGATTAAGCCCTGCCTCACGAAGTGAATCACGGAATATTGCCTCGTGGTCCCTGGGGGTGCAGGCAGCGACGACTACCCGGTTCAGCTCTTTTTGTTTGATTGCGTCTATCATCTTCCGCAGGGCGTCGGAAGCGCAGGAGATAACGGGGTCATCAGTGTGGACGACGTTCTCTAAGGTTGAAGCATATGCCGCCAGCGAAGAAACATCTACAACCCCGGCAATGTTGGTGCCGCAGTGGCAAACGAAAACTCCAATCCGTGGTTCTTCACCTTCTACTGGTCTTTCCGGCGGGTATATTTTTTCCTGAGTTAAGGTCCCTCTCTGACTGGAGAGCAGTTGAGCAGCCATCGCTCCTGCTCCACTGGCTGAACAAACCGAATCCGGAATGTCCATTGGGCCGGTAAAAGTTGCCGCAGAGAAAATCCCTGGCCGATTAGCTATTTCGCCGGGTGAAAAGGGGTTCGTCTGACAGTATCCGTGTTCATTGAGTCCCAGGCCCATTATATCGGATAATGCCTTGTTGCCTTCCGAGGGACTCATTCCAACAGAAAGTACGACCATGTCAAATTCTTCTTCGGTGATGGTATGGTCATCAGACGTATAAGTAACAATGAGGTTCTGGTTCGCTTTATTCTCTTTTATTGAAGAAATTCTCTTGCGAATAAAGCGGGCGCCCTCCATATTTTTCGCTCTATTGTAAAATTCTTCAAACCCTTTGCCGAAGCTCCTGATATCGTTATGAAAGATGGTGACCTCTGTCTGGGGGTGATGGTTCTTTACCAGCATCATCTGCTTTATAGCGTAGGTGCAGCATATTCCAGAGCAATAGGTGTGACCTATTTTGGTGTCCCGTGACCCAACGCACTGAAGCCAGGCAATCTTTGAAGGGGTCTTTTTATCGGACAGCCGGACAAGCTCTCCCTTATAGGGTCCGGATGCATTGAGGAGCCTCTCAAATTCCAGGCTATTCACAACGTTGCTAAATCTTCCATAGCCGTAGGCTCCGCTAGCCTTTGCATCGAAAATCTCATATCCCGGGCTGACAATTATAGCCCCAACGTGCATTATGCCCTTTTTTCTTTTCTGTGAGAAGTCAATGGCTTTTGCCTGGCAGACCGGTATGCAGGCTGTGCACTTATTCTGGAAGTATAGACAGGCTTCCCGGTTAACAGAGGCGACAGCAGGCACTGCCTGGGGACACCAGATACTTATCGCTTTAGTCTCTCCCAAGTCCTCATCAAAGGGATTGGGAACGGTGACCGCGCAGTAGGTAGAACAGGTTCTGCAACCCACACAGAGGTCTTCATTCACGTAACGGGGCCTTCGGACGACCGTTACCGTGAAGTTGCCTGCTTCTCCTTCAACTGTCTCTATATCAGTATTTGCCAGGATTTTTATGTTTGGATGCCGACCGACATCCGCCATTTTAGGGCCCAGTATTCACAGGGAACAGTCCATCGTAGGGAAGGTCTTGTCCAGCTCTGCCATCTTGCCCCCGATCATGGGGGATTTTTCCACCAGATAGACCTTGAATCCGCTGGAGGCCAGATCTAAGGCGGATTGAATGCCGCTGATACCTCCGCCTACGACCAAAACCGAACCGACAGTCGTGCCTGCTCCACTTTCCACTAGAGTATTTCTACCTCCTCGGATACTGCTTCCTCGGCTAGCTCTATCTCTTCCTTCCTTTCAGGTGCATACGTCAAAGCCCCGGTGCCACACCACTGTACGCAGGTAGGCCCGCCTTCGGGCATCGGCTCTCCACAGGCATCGCATTTCAGAGCGACCCCTGAGATGGGGTCTTTAAAGATGTCGCGGGATGGGCAGGATGCCCGGCAGAATGAGCATTCACCATATTGTTTCCCATTGATGGTCATCTGATACCTGGCATTACATTCAGTCTCGGTATATTCGCCAGCCATTATCGGGACGTATACGTCGTTATCTTCATCAAAAAAGACCCGTATTCTAGACCTGGAGGGGTTGATGGAATTGTATTTGTTCTCAGCATGATAGGCGGAGCACGCCATCTCGCACGCCCGGCAACCGGTGCATTTGTTAGGGTCGATTTTTATAACTTTTATTGTCTTTGTTGTTTTCATTTGCGTCTCCTCGCTCAAGATTGGCGGCTCGGTTACTTCGTTAAAATGCCTCTTTGTTCAAGGTCTTTGCTGATGTAGTCCAGGTCCATTGCGTCCAGGGTCTCTTTAGTGGGAATGCCTTCACTGTTCCACCCCTTGAACTTGTAGTAGTCATCAAGCAGCTTCTGTTCGGACTGCTCGTCTCTAACCGCCCAGTGGTCCTCAGGCGGTCTCTCGTCCTTCCGCCTCATGCCTCTTCTGCTATTAATGGCTCTGACTACATTCCGGGTCCTCTGGAACATTTTCCATAGTCCGGCTTCGTCGAGTTCCATGCCGGTGGCAAGTGATATCAGTTTAGGAATATTGTGGATGTGGAATGCAGCTCCCCCGCCGAACTGGCCTCTGAATGATGACAGGAACCCGCAGAGACCGGCACTGTCATCTATGTAGTGCATCGCCTCATTCCAATCGCAGACGGCGCACGAGGCTTCGTTAGATATTTCCGATTTTTTCTCCCACTCCAGGAAATACTTCTTGAACTTCTCATTGGGGACAGCGACCCAGTCCTTCACGAACTCTTCCCGCTCCTTCATGGTAGGCAGCGGGTCCTGCGGGAATGAGCCCTCAATCTGGGTGATTGCCATCTTCTCGCCGGTGGCTATCATAAGGAAATAGGGGGGGTTGAGCTTTCCCAGCTTGATGGGCACCTGCTCAAACTTCTTCGTGGTGTTATGGTCGTATTTTTCGGCGCCGTTGCCAATCTGCCGGGCTGCATGGTATACACCGTTGGCTAGAATATCCCCGATTCCCTCGCGGCGAACTATCTTGTCAATCAGGTATAAGAATTTAGCCTCTATCTCGGTGGGCATCCCTGGGAAGTCCTTGTCGGTCAGGATGCCGGCTTCTAAAAGCTCCAGGGCGAAGGCGATAACCTGCGGCGTCGAGTATGAGTCAAGCCCCAGCTCCTGGGCAACAGGGAGTATGCGGTAGCTGAAGTCCAGCTCCTGGAAGGCTGCCATGTGATAGGTATCCTTGGCGTAGCATTTATAAGCAAATCTCCTTTTCCCCGGCCAGGAAATTACATTGCGGCAATGCTTCGGGCAGTTGTAGCAGCTGCTCTGCCGGTCCATGTGGTCGTATTTTATCTTGGTCCACCGCTCCTGGAGCTCCGGGTTCCAGAAGTCTTTTCTCCGCGTCCGGGCGTTGCCCCAGGCAAAATTGTTGTGGTGGAAACTGTCGTTCTCGTCTACCGCCATCCAGTCCCCGATATGCGTGTCATCAAAAGCGCCTTTCCTCATGCGAAGGCATGCTTCAAAAAGCTCAGGGCCCTTGGCGATATTGAGCTCCTTTGTTCCGCGGACGGCTATCGCTTTTAGCCTTTTTTCCCCCATGGGTGCCCCTACCATGCGGGCCGCAGCTGAATGATTGTGGTCAATGGAAGACATGTAGACCCTGTTTTCACCGGCTGGTCCGATGGATGCTATCTGGACTTTGTTGTTCCCCAGCTCCTGCCGGATAAGCTCCGCAGTCTCATGAGTTCCTTTGCCGCGGAGGTGTTTGGCATCACGGATTTCTACTGTGTCGTTGTTTATCCACAGGTAGACCAGGTCAGGGGCTTTGCCTGTGATTACTATCTTGTCGTAGCCGGCGTATTTAAGTTCCGGTGCGAAGAAGCCTCCCATTGTGGAATGCGCAAACAGGTTCGTTTGCTGGAAGATACCATTAATAGCCGTCCGTGCGGCACCGATAACGGGTGTGCCACATAAAAGTCCAGCGCTAAATATAAGGACATTATCAGGAGAAGAAGCTTCAACTTCGGGGGGTACCCTGTCCCACAGTATCTTGGCAGCAGTACCCATACCCCCCAGGTAAAGCTCAGTCAGTTTCGGGTCAGTTTCTACCTTCTTAACTTCTCCCTTGGATAGATCAACTTCTAGGTTAACTCCTGTCTCGGCATATCTCATGTCCTGCTCCTTAGGTTACTTATTACTTGATGACTTTCGACTATTTGGCCTGGTTCCGAGCTTGTAAGATACTTTCCTCGCCGCCTCAGCTACTTTCAACCCGTATTCTTCAATCAGGTTTCCCGAGAAGCTGCCGAAAAGCTCGATGCACCCTATCAGTTCGTCCTTTGAGCCAAAAACGGGCGCGCTAACGGCGTTGAGTCCGGGGTTTATCTCGCCGATATCGCGGGCATATCCATTTACTCTGCATTCTTCCAGCTCTTTTCTTAGCCGTTCCATATCCAGGCGGGCCGGGTCTCCGTGACAGTAGACTTTTCCTGCCAGCAGCTTTTCCCGTTCGGCATCCGGCATGAATGCCAAGATAGCCTTCCCGTGAGCTCCTAGCGTAAGATGGAAACGGTAACCGAGGCGAACCGTAAAACCTATATTCTTGCCCCCTTCTTGTTGCGCGATTACGAATAGTTTTCTTTCACGAATTAGACCGAAAATAGCGGTCCCGTTTGTTCCATGGGCAATACTATTAATAATGGGGGATACTACATCCGTTAGATTCAGGTTATCAAGGAAACGGCGGGATAGGAAAACCAGAGCAGGTCCCAGAGAGTAGGTTTTAGTGATAGGGTTCTTCTCAACGAGTTCGGAATTCACTAACGTGTTAAGAATTGTGTGTCCCTTGCTCTTGGGTATTTCAACCTCTTTGCAGATATCGGTAAGCCTCATCCTGGAAGTGTCGCCTTCCCCCATACAAATCAAAATACGGCAAGCTTGTTCTACTGCGGGAACTATGGGGCTGTAGATAGACTTCTTACGGATAGCGCTGGTCGTCATATTTTCTGTAGATAGAACCAATTTCTGTACTCAATTCTATTGTATTAAATAAATGACGACTTGTCAAGTGTTATCCGGGCTGACACCGGGTTTTATTAAGGGGTAATCTAAATTAAACTTTTGAAGAAAATCGGCAAGGGTCATGACTCTAAGCAAAGGATAGAGAGGGCTCTTTTTTAGTATGCTGATAACATGTTCGTGAATAACTCTATGCCGCGAAGCACAGCAATCATCCAGGACGATAACTTTGAAATTATTGCAGACTCCATCATATGCTGTTGATAAGATACAGACTTCGGTCGCAACTCCGCAGATAACCAGGGTGTCAATGCCGATATTCTTTAAAATGTTATCCAGTTCGGTTCCGAAGAAGGCACTGAAGCGAGGCTTAGGCATTATTATATCCGAAGCCCCGGGTTGCAGCTCTTTAATGACCTGGGCACCTGAGGTACCCTTTATGGCATGAGGTTTCATTCTGGACTGAAACAGGAAATCATCAGGCACCAGGGCATCATTTGAATAGACTAGCGGGATTGTTTTCTCGCGGCAAGTCCCCACCAGTTTTTGTAGGTTAGGAATTATTTTTAACCCTTCTTTTCCTACGGGGAGTGCTCCCCCGGGGTTAATAAAATCCTCTAACATGTCGACGATGATGACAGCGGGTTTCATGAAAGCGTGTATATTATACTAGAAAGGAAAAAAATTGACATCTCCTGCCTCATATTTGCCTTTAGTCGGAGAGAGTTCTCCGGTAAAAACGGCTGCGGCTGACCGTGGCGGCTTTCCTGTGCCGATTGACAAGCAGTGGGGATTGATATAGGCTTATTTCACCCAGCCTGTTTTCGGCTGACATCGGGCTTTTGCCGTAATTTACCATTGGAGGCACGGGAAGTGGAGCCGGTTGAGCCGGGTCTAGAAGCCGAAGGTGAGACAGCGGAGAGGTATCACGAGCTGCTTGCTCTGAGCCGGGTCTCGGCGGCGCTTAGCGGACTGTGGGACCTGGACGCAATTCTCCGGATTGCCCTGGATAATGTCCTCGGCATTATGAACGGGACAGTCGGCGGCATCATGCTTGTTGATGAACAGACCCAAATGCTCTCGTACCGTGTCCACAGGGGTCTGGATGCCGGGGATATTGAAAAGGTGCGTCTCGGTCCGGGTGAAGGGACGGCGGGAAGGGTAGCCCAGAGCGGCAAGGCAATTCTGCTGGAGGACATCTCCGTTGACCCTGGTGCGGCATGCCCGGACCTGGTGAATACCCGGGGACTAGATCGGAAGAGCACACGTCTGAACTCCAGTCACCGCTCATTATCT
>CAYUBP010000076.1:0-6896 GCA_964443115.1 uncultured Dehalococcoidales bacterium
CCTTAAAAAAGCAGCCCATCCCCAAGGTAATTAAACAGGCTGCCGCCATTACTATTAATCCCTGCCAGCCTGCCAGCCCGATGGCAGCCGCCAGTACAATCAAGGTGGCCATTGCAAATCTGCGCTTGCTGGCGCCCTGTTTGAAGCGCTGCCCCAGGCCGCCGCTTTTACGGGCGTAGGGGAAGGCAAACAGGGCAAGCACCATCGCCCAGCTACCCAGGGCCGGCGCCAATAGCCATGCTTCCAGCTTCCAGACTGCCGGCAGCGATACTATAGCAGCATATTTCAGCAGCAACAATATAAAAGCCCCGATAATCCCGTATGCCCCTGCGTGGCTGTCCTCCATTATCTCCAGCCTTTTTTCAGGAGTGTTCCCCCCCAGACCGTCACAGGCGTCTATCAAGCCATCAAGGTGCAATGCTCCGCTGATAATTACCCACACGGCTAATGTCAGGGCACCGGTGACAGCCTGTGGCAGGACTCCAGCCAAGACCCGGTTAACCAGAAACAGAGTTGCCCCTGCAAGTATGCCGATTACGGGGAAATAGAGCAGGGATGCGCCTGTTTCGCCCGGCCTGGGCTGGCGGCGCAGGGGCGAGGGGACAATAGTCAGAAATTGTAATGCTATCCAGAATCCCAAGTTTTATCCACCCTCCGTAGCTTTGTCAGAAACACCCGCCTCATTAAATGTAAGCATCTCTTTGAGAACCATGGCTGATAACTCAGCTAGCGAAATACCGAGGGCGGCGCCCGTCCCTTCACCAAGCCTCATACTTAGATTAAGCAACGGCTTAAGCCCCATGTAGTCAAGCATGATGCGGTGCCCCGGCTCCACCGAGAGGTGCGAGGCTATAATATATTCTCTACATACAGGGGAGAGCTTTACCGCGATAAGCGCCGCCGCCCCGGAGATAAAGCCATCTATAACAACCGGGATGTGATTTGCCGCCGATGCCAGGATGGCACCCGCCAAGCCGCCTATTTCAAAACCGCCTACTTTGGATAATGTATCAATGGCGTCTTCGCCGTCAGGCTGGTTAATTTCAAGCGCACGCCTTATTACCTCCACCTTGTGGGATAACTGCCGCTCATCAATACCCGCTCCTGGGCCAGTGACCTCGGCGACAGGCTTGCCAGCGACGGCAGCGCATATGGCGCTGGCTGACGTGGTGTTGCCTATGCCCATATCACCCGTGCCGATAATATCAAGCCCCCGGCTTATCTGCGCCTCTATTACGGCAATCCCCGCTTCCAGCGAGTCCAGTGCCTGGCTGCGGCTCATCGCCGGACCATTAGCCATATTCTTTGTGCCGAAGTCAATCATTTTGCAATCCAGAGAAGGGTGCGGCTCAAAGCCACCAACTACTCCTATATCTACCACTATAATACGTGCCCCGATATGACGGCCGAAAATATTGACGGCGGCGCAGCCGTTGAGGAAGTTGTGCACCATCTGGCGGGTGACCTCCTGGGGATAGGCGCTGACCCCCTCGGCGACGACGCCGTGGTCAGCAGCCATAACCACTATCGCCTTGTTCCCAAGCGTTGGAGCTATACACCGGCGGATGCCAGCCAGCTTTACCGAAAGGTCTTCAAGCACGCCCAGGCTGCCCCGGGGCTTGGTCAGTTCGCCCTGGCGCCGGCGGGCAGCCTTCATCGCCTCTTCATCCGGGGGCTCTATACGGTTTAGAATCTGCGATAGCAAGCTATCCATTGATGCCCCTTTCTATTATCCCGTAGATTTTCTCCATGTCCAGATTACGGCGTACCAGCGTTGCCAGCCTGTCATACTGGTCTTCCTTGTCTACGCTGGCATCGTCATTCCACTGTGATAACCCGTGGTATTGCCGCAGAGAATTAAGGAAGTGCCATCTGAAAGAGCCGTTGTTAAAAATGCCATGAATATATGTGCCCACAACGTTACCTTTAGTATTAACAGCACCATCCGCATATCCGGCTTCTCCCTGCGGCGTTTGCAAGACACTGAAGACGCCTTGTTTGTCCTGTGTTAAGCATTTCCCCATGTGAATCTCGTAACCATCAATCTCCTGCCCCTTCACCCCGGCCAGAATCCCCGTCCCGGCTGTTACCCGAGCCCTGACCTGGACGGTACGCTTTTGCCGGATAAAGACGGTCACTGCGTCCAGAAGCCCCAGACCCCTGACAGAAGAAATGGAAGACTCTACTCCATCCGGGTCTTGTATCTCCTTACCCAGTATCTGGTAGCCGCCACAAATTCCGAGCACAGGGGTGCCGTCTCCCGCCTGCCTGATGATTTCTTCAGCCAGACCAGAACGCCGCAGGAAATCCAAATCATCAATAGTGTTTTTGCTGCCGGGGATGATGATAAGATTGGGGCTGCCCAGCATGCTCCGGTTCTCCACATAGCGCACCCAGCAATCTTCCCCTTCGAGAGAGCCGAACTCATCATAATTGGCGATATGGGGCAGCCGGATGATGGCAATATCAATGCCGTCCACGCTGCGGCTATCGCCTCTATCGTAATCGCTCCGCTCATCCAGATACACAGAGTCCTCCTGTGCTATAGCAATATCGCGGTAATAGGGCACCACCCCCAGAACGGGCTTACCGGTATTGTTCTCCAGAAAATCAATGCCGGGTTTTAGCAACGCCATATCTCCCCGGAACTTGTTTATGATGAAGCCCTTCACCATGTCCTTTTCATTCTTTTCCAGTAGATGCAGTGTGCCGATGAGGGCGGCAAAGACCCCACCCCGGTCTATATCGCCGGCAAGCAGCACGGGGGAGCTTGCCAGTCTGGCAATCCGCATATTGGCTATCTCCCGTTTTTTCAGATTGATTTCCGCCGGGCTGCCGGCGCCTTCAATAACCACGATGTCATAAGCATCCATGAGCCGCTCCAGGGAACCAGAGACGACCTCCAGCAAACGACTTGTGTGCCGGTAATAGTTGACAGCGGCTATCGTCTGCATTACTTTGCCCAGAACAATCACCTGTGAACGGCTACCCACCTCCGGCTTTAGCAGCACGGGGTTCATATCTACTGCAGGCTCTATACCCGCCGCTTCCGCCTGTACCGCCTGCGCCCGCCCTATCTCGCCGCCGTCCATGGTAACAAAGGAGTTCAAGGACATATTCTGCGCCTTGAAGGGAGCGACGTTGTAACCGTCCTGCTTCAGGGTGCGGCACAGAGCGGTAACCAGAATACTCTTACCCACCGATGATGCCGTCCCCTGAATCATCAGCGTCCTGGCTCTCATCAAGCTACCTTTCATCCACTATTTCTCTTAGTGCGGCAACAAGCCTCCGGTTCTTCTTCAAGGTTCCGGGGGCGATGCGGACGTACTCGGGCAAGCCAAAGGATGCGCAGTCGCGCACCAGGATGCCTTTACCCAGGAGCTGTCTTCTGAGTTCAGCAGCGTTGCCAACCGCTACCAGGAAAAAATGTGCTCTAGAAGGCAGACAGGAAAAACCCAGCTTCTCCAGTTCTTCAATAAGGTACTGCCTGCCGCTAAAAGCCAACTCGCAGCTATTTCTAAGATATCTTTCCTGCTGCATGGCGACGATGCCGGCGTGCTGCGCCACCACGTTCACGTTCCATGGGGGACAAACACGGCTCAGTACCCCGATAATTTTCTTGCTGGCAAGGGCATAGCCCAAACGCAGGCCAGCAAGCGAGTAGTCCTTAGTCATGGAGCGCACTATCAGCAGGTTGCCTTTATCAATAAGCTCCACGGAAGACCACGGATGGCTGACAAAGGATATATAGGCTTCATCCAGAATTACCAGCGAATCTGGGACTGATTCTAGTATCTTTTGAAACTGACTGCGGTTGAGATAGCCGCCAGTAGGATTGTTAGGGTTGCAGATAAAAATGACCTTTGGCCGGGTGTCCTTTACCAGTTTGATAGCAGCACCGACGTCCGGCTCAAATCCGTTCTTTGCCAAAAGCGCTTGGGCGACTATTTTGGCGCCGGCAATCTCACAGGCAATACGGTATTCGCCATAGGTCGGCTCTATAACCAGGGCTCTTTCTGCTTCGCCGAGATAAGCGGTTGCGGCTAAACGAATCAGCTCGGTCGAGCCACTGCCCACGATAACACTTTCTATTGATAACCCTGTTTTGCGGGCAATCATGCGCCTGAGGCTGGTGGATTGGGAGTCCGGGCATCTGGATAGTTGAATGCCTCTCACCAGCGACCTGATTCCGGGCGGAGGCCCCTTGGGGTTCAGGTTAGAGCTGAAATCAATCACCCCATCGGAGGAGATATTAAGCCGCTCCATCTCTCCGTAATCAAGCCCCCCGTGCTTACACACCTCAAGCCCGGCGATATTTTCCCTAGGCAGTAACGGCATAACACGCCCCCGTAATGCTCATGCAAATCCCGCACCAGAGGAGCGAGGAAAGCACCACAAGCCTTAAACCAAGGGTTATTGAAGACGGGGAAAGAGGCTTAACAGCACAGCCTAGCCTGTAATAGCTGGTCTTTTCAAGCTGAACGCCCAGCGCCCCCGCCATAGCGGACATCGTCCAGCCAGCATTGGGGCTTTCCGTCCTGGAGTGGTCATGCAGCATAGTGAGCCAGGCCCGGCCGCCGTTCATCCGGCTTAGATAAGCCGATACGACCAGCAGTAAACCCGAAAGGCGTGCCGGAATATAGTTGAGCACGTCGTCGAGCCGTGCGGCGAACTTCCCCAGGTATTCGTATTCCCCGTGATAGCCGATCCTGGAATCAAAGGTGTTGACGACACGATAGGCAATGGCACCGGGCACCCCCAGCAACAGCCAGTAGAACAGTGGTGCCACAATGCTATCGGTAACGCTCTCCGCGGTCATCTCAACAACCGCCGAGGTTATATGCTGTCTGTCCAGCTTTTGAGTATCCCGGCTAACCAGATAGCCCGTCTCTTTCCTCGCTTCTCCAATTTCTCCTTTGGCGAGAAGGTCTTTCACCTTCACGGCGGCGCAGTATAACGCTCTCAAAGAAAAGGACGATTTAAGCAGAAGCGCTGCCACTATTATATAAGCTATCGTCGAGACATTTTGGAGATAGACGAGTATGAAATATACTGGTAAACTGAATATTGCTACGGCAAAACAAACAACAAACACCCCGTAAACAAGCCGGGCTCCTGTGTTATGGCGTGGCGCCGTCTTCAACCATAAAGAGATAATCCTCCCCATCCATACTATCGGGTGCAGATAGGCAGGGTATTCCCCGATAAACAGGTCAATAGCCAGTGCCATGGGTAAAATGAGTATATTCTTCAATTGACCAGCCCTTAATCGCCGCTAGCGCTCTATACCTGCCCTAGCAGGCACTCCCTTCCGATAGTAGTGCTTTACCTCCGACATCTCCGTCACCAAATCAGCAGCATCAATTATCTTCACAGGTGCATATCTGCCGGTTAGTACCAGTTCCACACCAGGTGGCTTTCTGGATATAAATGTCAGGATTTCGCTTTGAGAGACAAGCCTGAAATGACAGGCGGTGAGAATCTCATCCAGAACGACGATGTCATAATCGCCGGACAGCATTATATCGGCTGCCCTGGCAAGCCCTCTCCGGGCGGCATCAATATCCTCGCTGGAAGGGATGTCCCCGGCATGTATAAATTCGCCTCTGCCGTATTGCTCAATGGTAATACAGGGTGATACCATCCGCGCGGATTCTATTTCTCCATAGGGGTGCTTTTTAATAAACTGACCGATGTAGGTCTTCAAACCGTATCCCATAGCGCGGAACGCCAGCCCAAGAGCGGCTGTTGTCTTACCCTTGCAGTTCCCGGTATATACGTGGACATACCCCCTGCCGATCAAGTCTGTGGCATCTGGTGACATCTCTCCTCCGTTTTATAATCCGGGTTTGCATCCCTGTCTGCTGCGCCACTATGATTCCAGCCGGCGGTGATGAGGGTCACCGGCAAGTGATTTATGGGATGATACGATATACAGACATCGGCTCCGTATACCTTCTTTACATTAGATGGCGTAACTACCTCAGCGGCGCTGCCTTCGGCATGTATCACCCCTTCGCTAAGCATAATAATGCGGTCGCAGTACTGGGCGGCAAGATTGAGGTCGTGCATAGCAGCCAGGACAGCTAAACCGTTTCGCCGGCACAAACTGGATATAAGCTCCAGAGTCTCTATCTGGTAGTGTATATCCAGATGGGAGGTAGGTTCATCCAGAAGTATTATTTCCGGCTGCTGGGTCAGGGCGCGGGCTATGGTGAGCCGCTGCTTTTCGCCGCCGGAAAGCTCGCCCACCCTGCGCTCAGCTAAGCGCCAGGTATCGGTTATTTCCATAGCCTGTATGGCGATGTCTATATCCTTTTGCCCCTCGTAGCTTAGGAAGCCGAGGTAAGGGGTGCGCCCCATCAGCACCAACTCAAAAGAAATGAAGGCTTCCGGCAAAGACGTATGCTGCGGGACTACGGCGATAAGACGAGCCAGCTCATCTTGAGGCATAGCTGATACATCTTTATCATTAATATAGACAGCCCCGCTCCTTATTGGTATTACCCTGGTGATGCCCTTTATCAGGGTGGACTTGCCGCTGCCGTTGGGACCCGCGACGCCAACCATCTCCCCCACCATTACTCCAAGGCTGATACCATCAAGCACCACCCTATCGCCGTAAGCAAGATTTACATCCTGTAAACGAAGCTTTACCATAGACCTCTCTGTATTCAGAATATTGCCCTCTTTTTATTTCTCAGCAGATATAAAAAGAACGGGGCGCCGAAGAAGGCGGTGACTATCCCCAGCGGTATCTCCTGCGGAGACATTACCGTCCGGGCTAAAAGGTCGGCAATAATCAAAAATATGCTCCCGCACACCACGGACAGAGGCAGCAGAAAACGAGATCGGAAGAGCACACGTCTGAACTCCAGTCACGAGATTCCATCTCG
>CAYUBP010000077.1:0-6893 GCA_964443115.1 uncultured Dehalococcoidales bacterium
CCCCCCCACCCCCCCCCCCCCCCCCCCCCCCCCAACCCCCTATCCTACACTCTTTTCCCTACACGACGCTCTTCCGATCTAAGGCTATACCCCCCACCCCCGGATGTCTCTCGCGGCACCCCTGGCACTGGGAGTGACCAGCGAGGCTGAGCTTATGGACATCGTTTGCACCAGGGCCGCCTCCCCCCACTGGTTTAACGCCGCCGTTAGCCATCAGCTGCCGCAAGGCATCCATATACTACAGGTATTTCCCATTGCCCTGACCCTGCCTTCGCTCCAGGCGCAGGTCCGGTATGCCGAGTACGAGGTCAGGGTAGGGACGGAAAAGAACCCTGCCGAGGTAGAGGCAGCACTTGGTGACCTGCTCTCCCGGGAGCATATCCCCTGGCAGCACCAGCGGGATACCGGGCCCCGGAGCTATGACCTCCGGGCGCTGATTGATGACCTGTGGCTTATTGAGTGCCGCAGCGGCTCCTGCGCTATCGGTATGAGGCTACGCTGCGACAGCAGCGGCTCAGGGAGAGCCGAGCAGGTTACAGCGGCGCTTGGTTTTCCCGGCTACCCCGCTTCAATACACCGCAGCCGACTTATCCTGGAATCAAGCTGATAGACAGAAAGCCAACCCTCTGGCCTTTTACCTTAATAAGAAGCCTCATCTCAAAAGTCATCCTGAGGAGCGAAGCGACGAAGAATCAGGTAAGATATTTTCTCCCCCTTTGTTAAAGGGGGATATGAATTGATAAAGGGCTCTTTTAATTTGCGAGTTTAGATTAAGGTGTTAAAGAGGGGCGAAGCCCCTCTTAAGAAAAAATCCTTCCCCCTTCCCCTTGATAAGGGGAAGGGGATACAGGGGATAGGGTTAGCTAGAAGGGAGCAACTTGCTACAGGTCATACTGGTAAGACACGGAGAGACCGACTGGAACCGGGAGAGGCGCATCCAGGGCGGCAATAGTGATACCCTGTTGAATGGTAATGGGAGGGAGCAGGCGGAGCGGCTGGGATTAAGGCTGAAGTCGGAGAAGGTCCAGGCTATCTACTCCAGCCCGCTAAAGCGCGCCCGGGATACAGCGCAGGAGATAGCCCGCTACCACGGGCTGGAGGTACACACCGACGCCGCCTTAAAGGAGCTCGATGCCGGCAGCCTGGAGGGGGTGACACTGGCAGAGCTTGGCAGGCGCCTTGATGAGCTGCTGACCCTGCCGGGAAGCGATGCGGCACAGGCTGCAGCCGCGGAGGTCAGGCGCGCCACCGGCGAGTCGCTGGCTGATTTACAGCAGAGAGCCTGGGACGCAATACAGCGGATTGTCAGCCAGCATTCCGAAGGCGTGGTAGTGGTCGTCAGCCACTACTTCGTTATCCTGACTGTTATCTGTGCCGTCCTTGATTTGCCCCTTACTCAAGTAAGGAGGCTCAGGCTGGGGGTGAGCGGTATCAGCACCATTGAATTTGAGGATGGTATCCCCCGCCTTACGCTGTTCAATGATGGCTGTCACCTCAGGTGATAAAGGAGAAAGCTTGGCAGCAAGGGAAAAGCCGCCGCTGGAAGAGCGGGTACTGCACTTTGCCCGGCAGCACCGGCTACTGCCGCAGGGGCAGCCGGTGGTTGTTGCCGTCTCCGGCGGCCCGGACTCGGTCTGCCTGCTCCATATCCTGAGCACAATTAGAGAAGAGCTGGGGATAACGCTGCACGCAGCTCACCTTAACCACCAGCTGCGCGGCGCTGATGCTGATGCTGATGCTGAGTATGTCTCTGCCCTGTCACGGCGACTGGGCATCCCGGTTACCGTAGAGCGGCGCAATGTAAGGGCGTTCCGCGCCCGCCATCACCTGTCCCTGGAAGAAGCCGCCCGTGAGGTGCGGTATGCCTTCCTAGCTAAGGTGGCTGGCTCTCTGGGAGCAGACCGGGTAGCGGTGGGGCATACTGTTGATGACCACCTTGAGACGGTGCTGATGCACCTCATCCGGGGAACGGGGACACGAGGGCTAAGAGGCTTGCAGCCAGTCACCGTCCGGCGCCTAGCAGCAAAGAGCATAACCATAATTAGGCCCTTGCTACAAATAAGCCGCGAAGATACGGCTGATTACTGCGCCCGCAATAACCTGGCGCCCCGGGCTGATGCCTCCAACCTGGCGCTATCACCGCTGCGCAACAGGATTCGCCATGAGCTGCTGCCACTCCTCCGGAGGTATAATCCCGGGATAGCTCAAGCATTGTTCCGGACAGCCCGTATTGCCGGTGATGACATCGCCTTCCTGGAAGAGCAGGCGGCTCAGGCATGGGGCGATATTGCCCGCATCCGGGAAAACACGGTAGTTCTGGACAAGACACGGTTTTTAAAGCTGCCCTCCACCTTACAGCGGTACCTCCTGCGGACGGCAATAGAAAAGCTAGCAGGCAATATCATGGATATTGAAGCCCGCCATATTGACGGCATAATGTCTGCCTTAGCCAGACCCGCGGGAAGAAGAGTTAACCTGCCTTCGGGGCTTACCTTCGCCACGGGCTATGACGAGTTCCTGCTTGGTCGTGACCCGGCGGCGCTATCCCCTTATCCCGCCCTGGATACGGAAATACCACTTAAAATACCCGGCGAGACCCGGATGTCCGGCTGGCAGGTGAAGGCAGCGATTATAACCAGTGAGGAGATGGCAAAATCCGGCGGTCTTACCGCCTGCTTTGACCTGGATAAGACGGGAGACGAGCTCACGGTGCGGTGCCGCCGGCAGGGAGACCGGTTTCAACCTCTGGGGATGAGCCAGCCCAAGAAGCTGGGCGAGTTCATGATTGACGCCAGAGTCCCCCGTTCCTGGCGAAACTGTGTCCCCCTTGTCTGCTCCCCGCAGCATATCATCTGGGCGGTCGACTGGCGGATAGATGACCGGGTAAAGGTCACTGGCACCACCAGCCGGGTGCTGAGGCTGGAGTTCGAGCAGACGGGAAGTATTAACTTAAAACACAGAGCTTTATGAAGCAAGAGCGCATTTTGTAGCTTAAGATTGCTATGGATAGCTCTTGTTGCCCGCTAACAGACATTCATTGAGTTGCGATGATTCCGTATCTCGGTTATTATATACAATTAGCAGTCTCCCCCCGAGACTGCTAAAAGTGAGTCTGTATTTCATAAGTAAGGAGGGTGAAATGGCTAAAATTCAACCACTGGCTGACCGCTTGGTTATCAAGCCTGTAGAGCGAGAGGAGGTGACCAAGAGCGGTATTGTTCTCCCGGACACGGCGAAGGAGAGACCGCAGGAGGGCAAAGTCATTGCCGTCGGTCCTGGGCGCCTCACCGAGGATGGGAAGCGGATAGAGATGGACGTCAAGGTAGGAGATACGGTTATCTACGCCAAGTATGGCGGCACCGAGATTAAGATTGATGATGAAGAGCTGATAATCCTGCGCGAGAGTGATATCCTGGCGAAGAAGGCATAATTAAGGAGGAAAGAAAATGGCAAAACAGCTTCTATTTGGTGAAGAGGCAAGACATTCATTAAAGAAGGGGATAGACGCCCTTGCCGATGCAGTGAGGGTGACCCTTGGTCCCCGGGGACGCTGCGTGGTGCTGGACAAGAAGTGGGGCCCGCCCACCGTAATTGATGATGGCGTGACCATCGCCAAAGACGTTGAGCTTCCCGACCCGTTTGAGAATATCGGGGCGCAGCTGGTTAAGGAAGCCGCCAGCAAGACCAACGATGCCTGCGGCGATGGCACTACTACCTCCACCGTTCTCGCCCACGCCATTATCACCGAGGGCTTCAAGAACGTGGCTGCCGGTGCCGACCCCATGTCTCTAAAGAGGGGCATTGAGAAGGCGACCCGGGCTGTTATTGACGAGCTGAAAAAAGTATCCACCCAGGTCAAGGGCAAGGAGCAAATTGCCCAGGTAGGCACCATTACCGCCAAGGACAAGGAGATAGGCGGCCTGATTGCCGAGGTAATGGAAAAGGTAGGCAAGGACGGCGTTATTACCGTTGAGGAGTCCAAGGGGTTAAGGTTTGAGACGGAATATGTGGAAGGGATGCAGTTTGACCGCGGCTATATCAGCGCCTATTTTGTCACCAACGCCGAGCGCATGGAGACGGTAATAGACGACCCCTATATCCTGATTACTGACAAGAAAATCTCGGCAATATCCGAGCTGCTGCCCGCCCTGGAGAAGATACTGCAGGTTACCAAGAACCTGCTGATTCTCGCCGAGGATGTTGAGGGCGAAGCCCTGGCGACACTGGTGGTCAACAAGCTGCGGGGTACGATTAACGTGCTGGCAGTGAAGGCGCCCGGCTTCGGCGACCGCCGCAAGGCAATGCTGGAGGATATCGCCATCCTCACCGGCGGCGAGGTTATTACCGAGGAGAGGGGACGCAAGCTGGACTCGGTCACTGTTGACGACCTGGGCAAGGCGCGGCGGGTAACTGCCGATAAAGACAAGACCACTATCGTTGAGGGAAAAGGCTCCGAGGAGGCAATCAAAGCCCGGATTAAGCAGATTAAGGCCCAGATAGACGAGACTACATCTGACTATGACAAAGAGAAGCTCCAGGAGCGGCTGGCCAAGCTGGTCGGCGGCGTCGGCGTCATCAAGGTGGGAGCCGCAACCGAGGTCGAACTGAAAGAGCGCAAGCACCGGGTTGAAGATGCGCTGTCAGCCACCCGGGCAGCCGTGGAAGAGGGCATTCTCCCCGGCGGCGGGGTTGCCCTGCTCAATGCCGTACCGGCTCTGGATAAAGTTGACGCCAGCGGTGATGAAGCCACCGGCGTCAGCATCATCCGCAAGGCGGTGGAGGAGCCAATCCGGTGGATTGCCATAAACGCCGGCAAGGACGGCTCCGTGATTGTAGACACTGTCAAGAGGAGCAAAGCTGGAACCGGCTATGATGCGGTGACGGAAGACTTCGGGGACATGATGGAGAAGGGCATTATTGACCCGACCAAGGTAGTCCGGTCAGCCCTTGAGAATGCCGCCAGCATCGCCGCCATGGTGCTGGTCACCGAGTCCCTGGTCACCGACATCCCGGAGAAAGAGAAGATGCCACCGATGCCTCCGGGCGGCGGCATGGGCGAGTACTAAAGCACTGTTCGGTCAAACCAGAAAAGCCGCAGGTCTTAGAGCCTGCGGCTTTCTTTTTTAACTAATGCCAAGAATCATTTGGTGTATTGTGGTCAAACCTCCCTAGCTTGCTCTTCTGACCCCTCACCCTTTATCCCTCTCCCCTTGGCAAGGGGAGAGGGAATTATTTTTTCCTTGAAGGGGCTACCGCCCCTTTCAAACCCTGGACTATCATTTTTGTTAAGAGACAAATTCTTCGCTTGCCTACCTGCCATACAAGACTTTGGCAGGCGAGAGCTCTAGCGCAAGCAGGCTTCGCTCATAATGACATGATATTAGGGCAAAGCCCTTCATGAGGGAAAAGGGCTAGTACAGGGAAGAAGGACTCTGCTAAGGATGATGGGGTTGCCTCAAAAGTCATTCTGAGGAGCGAAGCGACGAAGAATCTGGGGCAGTGAGGCCTTTCGCCATGCTCAGGATGATAATAAAAAGGCACTTTTAGAACAAAGCTCTTGGTAAGGGGAAGGGGATAGGGTCAACTACAGCTTCAGCAGCCTATCAAACGGCTCGTCGCTCTTAACGGGCCCGACCACCGCCAGGCGCAGGCGGTCGCCGACCAGCAGTTCGCCGGCTATCTGGCTGATCTCTTCGGCGGTGATGGCATCAACAATGGCTACCACCTCGTCAACGGTGAGTATACGCCCGGTTAGAATCTCCTGCCCCCCAATCCAGCCGGCGACGCTCCGGCTGTCCTCCATCCGCAGCAGCAGGCGACCCTTGGACAGTTCCTTCGCCTTGGTAAGCTCGGACCGGGGGACGGGCTGCTTCATCAGGTGAAGCTGCTCCAGGATAGCCTCAACGGCGAAATTTAGATGACCGATCTCCACACCGGCATAAACAATAATTGAGCCGCAGTCAGCAAAGTAGTCCGCATAGCTGTGAATATTGTAGGCAAGCCCCAGCCTGTCCCTGATTTCGGTGAACAGGCGGCTGCTCATCCCCTCGCCCAGGATTATGTTAAGCAGCTCAAGGACAAAACGCCGGGGGTGGAGCAGCGGCAGACCCGGCAGAGCTAGGCAGAGATGGGCCTGCTCGGTATCCCTGGTCTCAATAAGCAGCCGCGGATTATGCTGCTCGGTATAGACGGAGTATCCCGTGCGGGGCTGGGGGTTAGACCAGCCGCCAAGGGCCTGGCTAACTATGGATACAACATCCCGGTGCCGGATATTGCCGGCAACGGCGATTACGGTATTACCCGGCTGGTAATGGCCCGCCAAGTAGCCCAGCATTGATTCCCGGCTGAGGGCAGTCACTGAACGCTCATCGCCGGCTATATCCCGTCCCAGCGGGTGATTGGGCCACAGCAGCTGGTCAATGAGCATATCCACCCGCTGCGCCGGCGAGTCTTTGCTCATCTTGATTTCTTCAATGACGACCTGGCGCTCTTTCTCCATTTCGCCCGGGTCAAACTTTGAGTTAAGCAGCATATCCACCAGCACATCCAGGGCTATCTGGAAGTGGGGCTGGGCTACCTTGCACCAGTAGGCGGTAAGCTCTTTATCCGTGCCGCCGTTAAGAATTCCCCCCACGCCCTCAATCGCCTCCGATATGTCCCGGGAAGTGGGACGCCGGGACGTGCCCTTGAACAGCAGGTGCTCAATGAAGTGAGAGACTCCCGCCAGCGCATCGGGCTCATACCGGGAGCCGACCCCAATATAGAAACCGATGGACACAGAGCGGGCGTGGGGCATTGTCTCGGTGAGGACGCGCAGCCCATTATCCAGAACGGTTCTCAGGTACAATATATTGACCCCTGCGAATGGTGTAAAGAGTATTCTAATCTTATCA